>NZ_JAUSKL010000105.1 GCF_030646925.1 Candidatus Binatus sp.
TGGTGAAGAAGCATTACGTCGAGACGATGTACTAGGTCGCGATGGCAGCCAGCAAAAAATCAACGCCGACGATCGCGATCAGCATGGGCGATCCGGCGGGGATCGGTCCGGAGGTGATTCTCAAGGCGATCGTGGCGATCGGACGCCGGCGGAGTGCGCCGTCGATAATCGTGATCGGCGATTTGCGCGCGATGCAGGCGGCGGCCGCGCGGCTGAAGAATGTGGCGACGCCGCGCGAGTGGCATCGCGGCGAGAGCATCCCTGCGCCGACGAAGCATGTCGCCGTGTGCGCGACATCGAAGTTGTCGGAGCGCGCGATGAGGCCGGGTCATCCGACGGTCGAAGGCGGCGGTGCGGCGTACGACTATATCGTGCGCGGCGCGCGGATGGCGCTCGATGGCGAGGTCGATGCGCTGGTGACGGCGCCGATCAGCAAGGAATGGATGAATCGCGCGGGGCATCGATTTCCAGGGCATAGCGAATTGCTGGCGCAACTTTCGCGAACCAAATTGTGGCGCATGACGTTTGCCGGCGGCGATTTGACATTGGCGCTGGTGACGACGCATATGGGACTCGCGAAAGTGGCGAGCGCGCTCACGCAGCGCAAAATTTTAGATACGGTGAACTTGCTGGCGGCGCATCTGCGGACAAAATTCGCGATCGCGAATCCGCGCATCGCGGTGCTCGGCTTCAATCCGCATGCGGGCGAAAACGGACTTTTTGGCGACGAGGAAATCCGCGTGATCGCGCCGGCGATTCGCCGCGCGCGGCGCGAGGGGATCGACGCGTTCGGTCCGCTCGCGCCCGACACAGCTTTTATCCGGCCCGACGGCAAGTTCGGCTTCGACGCGGCAGTGGCGATGTATCACGACCAGGGATTGATCGCGCTGAAGACGCTCGAGTTCGATCGCGCGGTGAACGTGACGCTCGGCCTGCCGTTTGTGCGGACTTCACCCGACCACGGCACCGCGTTCGATATCGCGGGCAAGGGCGTCGCGAATCCATCGAGCATGATCGCGGCGATCGACTATGCGTCGCGGGCCGCGGCCGGGCGCGAGGGCGCGAACAAGCGGGTGGCGGCGTAACGGCGATGGCAGATCGAATCGTCATCAAGGGCGCGCGCGAGCACAACCTGAAGAACATCGATCTCGAAATCCCGCGCGATCGCCTGGTCGTGATCACGGGGCTCTCGGGTTCGGGCAAGTCGTCGCTCGCATTCGATACGATTTACGCCGAAGGGCAGCGCCGCTACGTCGAGTCGCTATCGGCGTATGCGCGGCAATTCCTCGAGCAGATGGAGAAGCCCGATGTCGATTCGATCGAGGGGCTGTCGCCGGCAATTTCGATCGAGCAGAAGACGACGACGCGCAATCCGCGCTCGACGGTCGGGACGATCACCGAGATTTACGACTATCTGCGGCTGCTGTTTGCGCGCGTCGGCCACGCATTCTGCTACAACTGCGGCCGCGAAATCGCGCAGCAGACGGTGCAGCAGATCGTCGATCGAATCATGAGCTGGCCCGAGGGCTCGCGAATTCATGTGCTGGCGCCGATCGTGCGCGATCGCAAGGGCGAGTATCGCAAGGAGCTGGCGGATCTGAAGCGTGCGGGATTCGTGCGGGTAAAGGTCGATGGCAAGCTGTACGAGATCGGCGAAGAACCGGCGCTGAACAAGAATCAACGGCATACGATCGAGGTGATGGTCGATCGGCTCGCGATTCGCTCGGGAATCGAGAAGCGATTGTCGGATTCGCTCGAAGTCGCATTCAAATACGGCGACGATCTGCTGAAGGTCGAGCGGCTGGAAGGGCCGAAAGGCGAAAGCGAGATCTACTTCAGCCAGCGCTTCGCGTGCGTGCAATGCGGCATCTCGTATCCGGAAATCACGCCGCGGATGTTTTCGTTCAACAGTCCGCACGGCGCCTGCGCGGAGTGCTCGGGAATCGGATCGATCATGTATTTCGATCCGGAACTGGTGGTGCAGAACGAGGAATTGAGCATCACTGAGGGCGCGATCGCGCCGTGGGCGACGATGAACTATATCCAGCCGGTGCTGGAATCGCTCGCGGCGCACTACAAAATCAGCCTCGATCAGCCGTGGAAGACGATTCCGGCGCGCGCGCGCAAGGCGATTATCAACGGCTCGGGCGACGAGGAAATCGAGTTCGTGTATCAGCGCGGGCATCATCGCGCGGAGTACTCGAAAGCGTTTGAAGGCGTGCTGCAATGGCTCGATCGGCGCTACAAGGAGACCGAGTCGGAGCACGTGCGCGAATGGCTCGAAGCGTACATGAACCTGCGCGCGTGTCCGTCGTGCAACGGCGCGCGGCTCAAGAAGGAAAGCCTGTTCGTACGTTTCAACGGCAAGTCGATTTCGGAAGTCACGGCGATGTCGATCAAGCAGGCGCTGGCGTTTTATGCGGCGCCGAAGCTGAGTGCGCAGGAGACGGAAATCGCGCGGCTGATCCTGAAGGAGATTCGCGAGCGGCTGAAGTTTCTGGCTGACGTGGGACTCGATTACCTGACGCTCGATCGCACTTCGGGCAGTTTGTCGGGCGGCGAGGGCCAGCGTATCCGGCTGGCGACGCAAATCGGATCGAGCCTGGTGGGCGTGCTGTATATCCTCGACGAGCCGTCGATCGGACTTCATCAACGCGACAATCAGCGGCTGCTTGCGACGCTGAAGCGACTGCGGGAACTCGGCAACACGGTGCTGGTGGTCGAGCACGATCGCGAGACGATGCTCGAGGCGGATCATCTGATCGATATGGGGCCGGGCGCGGGAATTCACGGCGGCTACGTCGTTGCGCAAGGCACGCCGGACGAGGTGATGCGCAATCCCGATTCGCTCACCGGAAAATATCTGGCGGGCGAAGTCGAGATTCCGGTGCCGGCGCGGCGGCGGCAACTCACCGGCCGATGGCTCACGGTGAAGGGCGCGCGCGAGAACAATCTGCGCGACTTGACCGTCGCGATTCCGCTCGGCGTGTTGACCTGCGTGACCGGCGTGTCGGGCTCGGGCAAATCGACGCTGGTGCTCGACACGATTCACAAAGCGCTCTCGCAGAAGCTCAATCACAGCCGCGAGCGGGCCGGCGCGTACAAGACGATCGAAGGCGTCGAGCATCTCGACAAGGTGATTCACGTCGATCAAAGTCCGATCGGGCGCACGCCGCGCTCGAATCCGGCGACCTACACCGGACTGTTCACTCACATCCGCGAGCTGTTTGCGCAGTTGCCCGACGCGCGGATGCGCGGCTACGGGCCGGGGCGATTTTCGTTCAACGTGAAGGGCGGGCGCTGCGAGGCGTGCGAAGGCGACGGCATCATCCGGATCGAGATGCACTTTCTGCCCGACGTTTACGTGACCTGCGAAGTGTGCGCGGGCAAGCGTTACAACCGCGATACGCTGGAAATTCAGTACAAGGGCAAGAGCATTGCCGAGGTGCTCGACATGACGGTGCTCGATGCGGTCGAGTTTTTGGGATCGGTGCCGCCGATCCGGCAGAAGCTCGAGACGCTGCGCGACGTTGGGCTCGACTACATTCACCTGGGGCAATCGGCGACGACGCTGTCGGGCGGCGAGGCGCAGCGAATCAAGCTCGCGAAGGAACTCGCGCGGCGCGCGACCGGACGCACGCTGTACATCCTCGACGAGCCGACGACGGGCCTGCACTTCGACGATATCAAACGGCTGCTCGCGGTGCTGGGGCGGCTGGCGGACGCGGGCAATACGATCATCGTGATCGAGCATAATCTCGACGTGATCAAGACGGCGGACTACCTGATCGATCTTGGACCTGAAGGCGGAGATCGCGGCGGCCAAATCGTTGCGAAGGGCTCGCCGGAGGAAGTCGCGGGCGTGAAGGCGTCGCACACCGCGGAATTTCTGCGCCAGGTGCTGAATCATCGCGCGGCCGCGTGATCGCGTGCACGATCCAGCCGCTGCAGTTTACTATTTTTCTGAAAATTCGGATTGGCCGTCATACACGATCTTGCCGGCGGCGATGCGCGCGAACGGCGCGACGACGTGCGGCTTCAGTTTGCCGTCGGGCATGATGTGCTCGACGGTGACCCCGCGAATCGCGAGATGGTCCGAGATGATGCGCCGATGACACTGCCACCAGAGACCTTCCGAGCACATGTAGGCGGTCGGTGCGTGCGCGGCGGTCGCGATCAGTTCATCGAGCGCGGACTGGAAATCGGCGCTCTCGGTATGGTCGGCGTATGCGCGAAACGCGGGATGCTGCCATCCGGTGTGCGGAGAATCGGCGCGCGTGCTGCGACGACGTCCGCCCAGTTGCTGCATCCACAAATACTGAATGCCGGCATGCGCGAGCGAAGCAGATAATTCAGGCTGATTGAAATGCGGCCATTTGCGCGAACTCGGAAACGAGCGAACGTCGGCGACGATGGCGATCGCATGCATCCGCAGCAAATCGAGAAAGCGCTCGAGGGGATGGTTCGAATGCCCGATCGTGAAGATGTGTTGCGCTGGCGAATCCTCTTTACTGCGAGGCGGCCGGGCTGCTGACCTGCTTCTCGAGGTTGGCGCTGTTGATCTTCGCCTCATTCTGATTCGCGACCGCGACGACGATCACCGAACCGGGATGCAGATATTCTTTCGCGGCGCGCTGCACGTCCTCCTTGGTGATCGCTTCGATCAACTTCGGATACTTTTCGGCGTAATCGAGGCCGAGGCCGTACAGTTCGACTTGCAGCATGAAACTCGCGATGCCGCTTTGCTTGTCGATCTTGAGCGGGAAGCTGCCGATCAGAAATTTCCTCGCGCCGTCGAGTTCCGCGTCGGAGACCGGCTTCTCCTGAATCTCGCGCAGTTGCTTGAGGATCAAATCGATCGCCTGATTCGAACTCTGATTCTTGGTTTGCAGGCTCACGGTAAACGAGCCGGGGAATTTGCCCGGTTCGAAGCCGCTGCCAATCGAGTAGGCGAGCCCACCCTTGCTGCGGACGACCTGCATCAGGCGCGAGGCGAAGCCGCCGCCGCCGAGGATGTAGTTCATCACCTGCAAGCGATAGTAATCGGGATTCGAGCGCGCGACGCCGCCAAATCCCATGATGATATTTGCCTGCTGCACGCTGCGATCGATCAATTTGAGATGAAGCCCGAGCGCGACGTTCAAAGCCGCGGGCTCCGGCTGCGGCGACACGGCGCCGCTAAGGCCCGCCAGTTCTTTTTCGAGCGATGTCTTGATTTCATCGGCGGTGACGTCGCCGGCGACTGCGATCACCGCGCTGCCGAGCTTGTAGTAATCGCGATAAAAATTGCGTACGTCATCGATCGTCAGCTTGCCCGCGCTCTCGGCAGAACCCGCGTCGAGATGGCCGTACGGCGAATCGCCGAAAAGTTCCTGCGTGAATGCAACCTCGGCGGTGTAGCCGGGTTGCTCCTCTTCGGCCTTGATTTGCGCGACCTGCTCGGCGCGTTTGCGCTCAATGTCGGCATCGCGCAGTCCCGGCTCGACGAGGATACCCGCGAGCAGTTTCAGCGTGTCGCCCTGATATTTCTTGAGCGTGGTCATCCCGGCGCTGGCGTAGTCGCGGCCGGCATTGACGCCAACCGAGCTGCCCATGAAATCAACCTTCTGGTCGAATTCGGTCGAGGTGAGCTGCTTGGTGCCCTGCGAGAGACATCGCGCGGTGAGTTCAGCGAGTCCCTCTTTGCCCTTCGGATCGCGCCGTGCGCCTGCGTCGAATGCGATCGATAGAGTGACCATCGGCAGTTGATGCTCTTCCGATACGAGCAACACCGCGCCGTTGCTGAGCGTCATTCGCTTGATATCCAGCGCGAGCAACGGCGACGCCGCGAACAGGGAGAGCGTCGCGGCGATCATCGCGATGCTCGCGGTCTTTCGAGCGATGCTGCCGGCGTCAATCGATCTGATGAAGGCGATCATCGTGCCGCCTCGATTGCCGGCATCGCCGCGGCATGACGAATCTGGCCGCCACTCCGGCCACCGCCGCCATGCGGCAGGATGCCCGTGGGAATCAGCACGCCGGCAGTCATATTGGTGGCGACCAGATATTTTTTCGCAACTCGTTGCACGTCGGCGGCGGTCACCTTGTCGATGCCGTCGAGATACTTATCGACGAGACGGTAGTCGCCGAGCATTTCGTACACTCCGAGCATCATGGCCTCGCGAAAGATCGAATCCTGGCCGAACACGAACTGGGCTTGTTCGAGGTTCTTGGCTTTCTGCAGTTCAGTTTCATCGACCGGCTTGTCGCGCAGCGCCGCGAGTTCCTTTCCAACTTCGGCCCGCGTGTCCGACGCCTTCACGTCGGGACGCATCTGCGCCGACACCACGAAAACCTCGGGATCGAACGCGGTCATGTCGTAGCCGGCGCCGATACCGACTACCATCCGTTTCTCGACGACGAGCTTTTTGTAGAGGCGCGAACTTTTGCCGTCGGCGAGTAGTTCGGATGCAACTTCGAGCGCGTAAGTATCAGGACTCGAGTAATTGGGTACGTGATATGCCAACTCGAAAGCGGGCAGGTTCGCGGCGTGGCGCAATTCGACGTTGCGGACGCCGTCCTGCGGCGGTTCGACTTCGGTGACCGGCGGCGGCTTGGCGCCATTCTTAATCGATCCGAACGCTTCGCTGACCTGCTTCAAAACTTGCTCGGCGTTGAAATCACCGACCGCGACAATGATGGCGTTTTGCGGCGAGTAATAAATTTCGTGGTAAGCCATCGCGTCGGCGAGCGTGAGTCCCGCGACGTCGTGGAACCATCCGATCACCGGCCAATGATACGGATGCGCCAAAAACGCCTGTGCGCGAACGATTTCATCGAGGGCGTCTTCGGGATTGTCGTCGGTGCGCAGCCGCCGCTCCTCGAGCACGACGGCTTTTTCCGAATCGAAGCCCTTGGGATCGAAGTTGGCCATGCGATCCGCTTCGAGCGTAATCGGCACGTCGATATGGTCCTTGTTGATCACTTCGAAGTAGTCGGTGAAGTCGGAAGTGGTGAACGCGTTATCCATCCCGCCGTTCTGCTGGATGATATTCGAGAACTCTTCCGGCTTGAGTTTTTTGGTGCCGCGGAACATCAGATGCTCGAGCAGATGCGAAAGTCCGGTCTTGCCCATCTGCTCGTTGCGCGAGCCGACACGATAGAAGACGTTGAAGGTCGCGACCGGCGCCTTGTGATTCTCGAGCACCAGCACCTTGAGTCCGTTGGGAAGAGTTTGCGCCTTGACCGCGTCGGTGATGCCCGCAGTCGCCGCGGCTGAGGCGGCCAGAGACAGAATCGATGCTAATACCGTGACCCGAAGGAAGCGGCGGCGATTGCCAAAAATCGTGATGCGCATGACTTGCGATCATCTAAGTCTGCCGCTTGCAACCAAGTCAAGTTAGCATTTCAAGCGGCACGCGCAGCGAATCTCAAATTGCATCCATGCGCGAGTCTTGCCAGAATCAAGATATCAAGATGCTTCAAGCTGCTGAGAAAGCCCAGGAACTATACGAAATCAAGGGCGTGCTGACGAAGTTCATGCGGATGCTGTTTCCGCTCGAATTTCGCATCGACTCGCTCGCAAACTCCGGCCCGATGCTGCCGTTTCATTATCCGCTGCTTCCGGGCGAGATGATCTATCTGCCCGAGCGGCTCGAACCGTTCGGCACGCAAGGTGACGCGTACATTTATTATTTCGTCACGACGGCGCATCTCGCAGCCCGCCACGATTTCGGCACGTTCAAGCTCAAGCTGGCCGACATCGAAGGATTCGAAGATCGCGGCGAGACCGGTGTCGAGGCGATCGACAGCTTCGTCGCGTCGTTCGACGATCCGGGGCTTGCGGGCGCGCTGATGCGGCTTGCGGAGGGCGCGCGAATCGATGCGGAATTGGCGCGCCGTTATCGCGGACTCGCGCCCAGAATCGCGAACCTGAATCGCACGCTGCTCGCGCGGCTCCATCCGTCGTCGCTCAGCACGATGCTGGTGCGGGCGGCGCTCGGCATCGCGAATACGGATGATGGAATCGATCAGCCGTTCGCGCGGGTCGCGTCGCAGCACTTCTCGCCGATGCGCTCGCAGGGCGCCGACGTGATGACCAGCGTCAATCAGGTGAGCGCGCTCTACAAATGGTTGCAGGATTTGATCAGGCAAGCGCGCGAGGCCGGCGAAGGCGATCCGTTGTCCGACGAAGAAGCGGAGCGCATGCGCAACGATCTGATCAAGGGAATGAAAGGATCGGAAGCGCAGGCCGGCGAAGGCGAAGAGGGCGAGCAGGGTGACGGCGGCGACGGCGAGACCAATCAGGACGTGCAGATGGATGCGTCCGGCAAGCAGTCCAAGGGCGGCAAGGGCAGAGCGCTGTCGCCGGAGGAATTGCGCAAGCTGATCGAGCAGGGCGCCGAGATCAAGCCGTCGCAGGGCGACGGCAGCGCCGACGGCGACGGCATGTATCTCACGCAGCTCACCGGCAAGCAGCTCAGCGAGCTCGAGCAGATGCGCGAGCAGCTCGGCGAAATCGGATCGGTCACCGGCCAGGGGCGGCTGATGATCGCGCGCGGGCGGCAGGACTCATACTACGCTTACGACGAATGGGATTACGTGCTCGGAGAGTATCGGCGCAACTGGTGCCGGCTGCGCGAGATTACGCTGGCCGGCGACGACGGTGGATTTTTCGAGAACACGCTGGCGCGCTACTCCGAGATGCTGCCCGCGATACGGCGCAACTTCCAGCGAATCCGGCCGGCGTCGTATCGCATGGTGCGCGGACTCGAAGACGGCGAGGAGATCGACTTCGATCGCACGATCGAAGCGCGGGTGGCGCGGCTGATGGGCGAAACGCCCGACTCGCGCGTGTACAAGGCGCGCAAGAAAGAGGCGCGCGATGTCGCCACGCTGTTCCTGCTCGATATGTCGGCGTCCACCGACGAGCCGATTCATCGCGAACCGCGCAAGCATACCGATGATGACGACGCCGACGACTGGATGAAGGCATGGCAGCGGCGTCCGCAGACCGCGCAGCGTCCGCGCCGAATCATCGACGTGAACAAGGAAGCGCTGGTGATCATGGCGCAGGCGCTCGAGGAGATCGGCGACTCGTACGCGATCATGGGATTCTCGGGCCACGGGCGCGACAACGTCGAGTTCTACGTGATCAAGGAATTCGATCAGGAACTGTCGGAAGAAGTGAAGGGACGCGTCGGCGCGGTCGAGCCGAAGCGCTCGACGCGGATGGGCGCCGCGATTCGTCACGTGCGCGAAAAATTCAAGGACGTTTCATCGCGCGCCAAGCACGTCATCCTGCTAAGCGACGGTTTCCCGCAGGACTTCGACTACGGGCACGATCGGCGCTCGAACGCATACGGAATTCAGGACACGATGGTCGCGCTCAAGGAACTCGAGTTGGCGGGCGTGCTGCCGTTCTGCATCACCGTCGATAAAACGGGGCACGACTATTTGCGCCAGATGTGCCAGTCGTCGCGCTATCTGGTGATCGAGGATATCGCGTCACTGCCGCGCCAGTTGCCGAAGATCTACGAGCAAGTTATCCGCTGGTAAGTTTTGCGCTGGTAATCATGCGCTGGTAAGCACGCGGAGGTCGTGACCGGTCATCTCAGGCGGAGCTTCGAGGCCGAGCATCGCGAGCAACGTCGGCGCGACGTCGGCCAGCGTGCCGCCGCTCCTCAGGCGTCCCCGGAAATTCGGATCGAACAGAATCAGCGGCACCGGATTGGTCGTGTGCGCGGTATGCGCCTGTCCGGTCGCGGGATCGGCCATGAATTCCGCATTGCCGTGATCGGAGGTAATCAGGGCGACGCCGCTGCGCGCTCCCAGCGCCGCGATCACGACGCCGAGCGCCGCGTCGGTCGCTTCGATCGCGGCTACAGTCGCCTCGTAATGCCCGGTGTGTCCGACCATGTCGGGATTCGCGAAGTTCATCACGATCACGCCGGAGTTGCCGCTCTGGATTTCCTCGGCGGCGCGTTTAGCGATCTCGGCGGCTTTCATCGCCGGCTCGAGATCGTAAGTCGCAACCTTTGACGAGGCGATCAGCGCGCGCTCCTCGAACGGGAACGGCTTTTCGACTCCGCCGTTCAGGAAATAAGTCACATGCGCGTATTTTTCAGTCTCCGCGACGCGGAGATTTCTAAGGCCGGCATTGGCCAGCACTTCCGCGAGCGTGTTGCGGATATCTTCGGGGCCGAAGGCAAGCGGCAAGCCGAACGAGCGATCGTATTCGGTCATGCAGACGTAGCCGACCTTCGGCAATCGCGATCGCTTGAAGCCGGCGAAATCGGCGAGCGCGATCGCAGTCGTCAATTCGCGCGCGCGATCGGCGCGAAAGTTGAAACAGATTACCTGGTCGCCGTCGGCCATCGGCGAACGCTCGCCGATCACGTGAGGCTCGACGAATTCATCGCTCTTGTCGGCGGCGTACGAACGCTCGACGGCCTCGCGCGCGCTCGCAGCCGGGATTCCGTCCGCTTCGACGATCGCGCGCCACGCCTTTTCGACTCGCTCCCAGCGCTTGTCGCGATCCATCGCGAAGTAGCGCCCGATCACTGTCGCGATTCTGCCGCGGCCGAGTTGCCCAAGCTTAATTTCGAGTTGTTCGATGAAAGGCAACGCGGAGCGCGGCGGCTTGTCGCGGCCGTCGAGGATTGCGTGCACCGCGATTTTTGTGGCGCCCTCGGCCGCGGCGAGATCGAGTAGCGCGAACAGATGATCGATATGGCTGTGCACGCTGCCGTCGGAGAGCAGTCCCCAGACGTGGAGCGTCGTGCCGGATTCGACGGTCTTTTTGATCGCGCCGACTAGCTGCTGATTGCGCGCGAAAGCGCCGGTCTCGATCGCTTTCGTGATGCGCATCACGTCCTGAAAGATGACGCGTCCCGAGCCAATCGTCAGATGCCCGACTTCGGAATTTCCCATCACGCCCGGCGGCAGGCCGACCGCTTCGCCCGACGCCTCGATTTCAGTGTGCGCCTGCGTCGCGTAGAGGCGATTCATCACGGGCGTCTTCGCGTTCGCGATGGCGTTTGCCTCGCGCGCCTCACGCACGCCCCATCCGTCGAAAATGATCAGCGCTGCAACCGGCGGCCGCGTGGTCATTGGGCGTTTCCGCCGGTCACGGTTCGCTTGAAGATGCTCGCTCCCGGATATTTCGCCTTGCTACCGAGTTCGCCGGCGATTCGAAGCAGCCGATTGTATTTTGCGGTGCGCTCGCCGCGGCTCATCGAGCCCGTCTTGATTTGGCCTGCGCCGGTCGCGACGACGAGGTCTGCGATAGTCGTATCTTCGGTTTCGCCCGAGCGATGCGATATCACCGCGGTGTAGCCCGCCTCGCGCGCCATCGCGATCGTGTCGAGCGTTTCGGTCAGCGTGCCGATCTGGTTGAGCTTGACGAGAATCGAGTTGCCGACTTTTTCATCGATCCCGCGCTTCAGCCGCTTGGTGTTGGTGACGAAGAGATCGTCGCCGACCAGTTGCGTCGTCGCGCCGAGTTCGCGGGTCAGGATGCGCCAGCCGGCCCAATCGTCTTCGGACAAGCCATCTTCGATCGAGACGATCGGATACTGCGTGGTCCAACGCTTGTAAAATTCGACCATCTCTTCGGCGCTGCGAGTGCTCTTGTCCGAGCGCGCAAATACATATTTGCCGTTGTCGAAAAATTCGCTCGACGCGGGATCGAGCGCGAGCGCGACGTCCACGCCGGCGCGATAACCGGCCTTCGCGATCGCCTCGAGAATCACCTCGATTGGTTCCTCGTTGCTTTTGAGATTCGGCGCGAAGCCGCCTTCGTCGCCGACGTTGGTCGAATGTCCACGCTTTTTGAGCACGCTCGCGAGCGCGTGAAAAACTTCGGCGCCCATCCGGATCGCGTCGGCAAAATTCGGCGCGCCGAGCGGCATGATCATGAACTCCTGCATGTCCACGTTCGAGTCCGCGTGACTGCCGCCGTTCAGCACGTTCATCATCGGCACCGGCAGGATGTGCGCGTTGGGATTTAGATGCAGATAAAGCGGCACGCCATGCGCGGCGGCCGCGGCATGCGCGGCCGCGAGCGATACGCCGAGCATCGCGTTGGCGCCGAGCTTCGATTTGTTCTCGGTGCCGTCGAGCGCGATCAGCGTATCGTCGAGATTTTTCTGCGCGCTCGCATCGACGCCCTTGAGGCGGCGCGCGATTGCATCGTTGACGTTGGCGACGGCCTTCAAAACGCCCTTGCCGCCGTATCGTTTCGCGTCGCCGTCGCGCAGTTCGAGCGCCTCGTGCACGCCGGTGGACGCGCCCGACGGAACCGCCGCGCGGCCAAGCGCGCCGCCGCTTAAACGCACGTCAACTTCGATCGTTGGATTGCCGCGCGAATCGAGAATCTCGCGCGCCTTGATTTCGGTGATGTCTGTCTTGGTGCTTGCCACCATCTCTCGTCCTCGCCGCATAACAACGGAAGGCTTCGCATTCTAGAGCACCGCGATCACCTTGTCACGAAGCGAATTCTGATTCGCGCTGCGGCTATGGATTAGATCGCGCCGGAATCGCGTAGCGCGCCGATTTCCTCCCAGCTATAGCCAAGCTCGAGCAGAATTTCCTCGGAGTGCTGGCCGTGTTCGGGCGGCATCCGCGCCTCGGTGGTGACTTCGCCGTTCATCGTGACCGGCGTTCCCGAGACCAGCACTTTGCCCGCGACCGGATGATCGAGTTCGAGCAGGTAACCGTTGACGCGCGCCTGCTCGCTCTTGAGCATCGTTTTGTAATCGACGACTTCCGTCGCGAGGATGTCGGCGTCGGTGAGTTCTTTGAGCCATTGCTGGCTGGTCTTCTTCGGGAAAATTTCGTCGAGCACTTTCTGAATCTTGTCGCCGTGGAAATTCCGGATCACGTTGTCGGAAAACTCGGGATCCTTTTCCAGATGCTGGATTCCAAGAATCCTGCAGAACGACGGCCAGCGCTTTTCATCGACGCCCGCGATACAGATGTGGCCGTCGCTGGTCGGGAACGCGCCCCACACGCCGTGCAAAAATTGATGCCCGCGGCCCGCGCGCTCCGGTTCGACGCCGCTGATCGACGTGTAGTTGATCTCCATCCCCTGCATCGCGATCATCGTGCCGTAAATCGAGGCGTCCACTTTCTGTCCCTGGCCGGTTCGCTCCCGCGCGAACAGCGCCGCGAGAATTCCGTTGGCGAGGCTGAGCGCGCCCGAATGATCGGCGATAAACATCCCGGCCGCGAGCGGCGGATCGTTTGGCATCCCGGTTTTCGCCATCACGCCGCTGGCCGCCTGCGCGAGCGTGTCACGGCTAGGGCGCGTGACCCACGGCCCCTTTGGTCCCCACGAACTCCCCTGGCCATACACGATGCGCGGATTCAATTTGCGCGCGTCTTCGTAGCCGAGACCGAGGCGATCGAGCACGCCGGGCCGATAGTTCGTCACCAGCACGTCGTACGATTTCAGCATCCGGCGGACCATTTCGATCGCGTCGGGTTTTTTGAGATCGGCGGTGATGCTGCGTTTGCCGCGATTCATCGCGATGAAGTAATGCGACACGGTCGGGTTCTTCACGTCGGGCCCGCCGATCAGCGAAGTCAGCATCCAGCGGCTCAAATCGCCGGTTTCCTTGTTTTCGATTTTGATGACATCGGCGCCCATGTCGGCCAGGAACAGCGATGCGAACGGTCCCTGAATTTCCTGCGCGATTTCGACGACTTTGATTCCTTCCAGTGGCTTGCTCATTTCGACACCCGCTAAACGGTCGTTCAAATTGACGGACGCGCGGGCATTATCATGCGTACCGGCGCGCGATCTCAAGGGTTGTCGCGCGCGGCTTTGGGCTCGCCTCGCCGATACCGTAAGCTCATCGCCGATGGAACCGAGCATCTACGAGTATCCGGAAATTTTTCGCCACGCCCATCTCGAAAGTCCCGGCGAAATTCCCGCCGAAGTCGAATTTCTGAAACTGATCTTGGCGCGCCACATCAAACGGCCAGTGCGCCGCATGCTCGATATCGGATGCGGCGATTCGCCGCACGGGGTGCGGATTGCGCGCGCGGGAATCGAAGTGGTCGGCATCGATCGCTCGCGCGAAATGATCGCGGCGGGACGAAAGAACTCGCGCGATTTGCCGAACATCCGCTTTTATCAGCGCGCGATCGAAAAATTCAGCCTGCCGGAACGGCCTTTCGATGCCGCAATTTTCATGTGCGAGACATTTCCGGTGATCGCCACCAATGCCGACCTGCTGTCGCATCTGAAGTCGGTCGGAAAGCTGATGCGCCGCGGCGGGATTTATTGCATCGATATCGATCGCCAGGATATCGAACGCCGCCCGCGCCGTCGCAAGCTGTGGCGCAAGCGCGACGCGTCGGCGCGCGGGATCCCGCTCAAGATTCGCGAATTCAACCGGCCGCTCCCGTGGCACTCGCCGCTGCACTCTATCTATGAACTCGAATGCGCGATCGAATTCCCCGCAGGACGCGTCGTCACCCGCGATTTGATTCCGGTGCGGTTCACGTTGCCGAGCACGCTCGAACTTGCGGCGCTCGCGTCCGGGATGTTCGAGATGGCGGCAGCATACGCGGACTTGTCGTTCGACAAACCAATCGAGCAATGCCGCTACCGATGGTGGGGCGTCCTGAAAAGAGTGTGACCGCTACTTCGAATGATGACGCGTGCTGGCGAGATGCTCGACGATGTCGAGCGCGTGCGGATGCCATCGGTCGCCGAAATGCAGGATGTGAATCGAGGCCAGCTCGACGGTCGGCTGCGCGCCTGAGAGCTTGCGCACAATCGCGCGGATAACGCCGCGATGCGCCACCACCAACGCGTCGTGCGGCTCGCGATCTTCAGCGTGAGCGCGGTGCGCCGTCCAAATCTCGAGCATCCGATCGACGCCGCGCTCGACGCGTTGGACAAACGCCGTGCGATTCTCGCCTTCAGGATAAGTGTATCCGGGCGCGAGCCGATCGAGATTCCAGCGGGCGAACTCCTCGGGAAAACGTTCGCTGATCTCACCGGCGGTGAGGCCCTCGAACAATCCGAAATGCACTTCGGCGAAATCGTCGATAATGTCGAGCGCGGTCGAACCGCCCGCGATGATGCGTGCGCTCTCTGATGCGCGCATCAACGGACTCGAGAAAATGCGCGAAAACGGCGCGCGCTCGCGGACCGATTCGAGGTGGATGCGAGCGGCGCGCATCTGCGCGCGCCCCAGGTCGGACAGCGCGATGTCGTTGCGCCCGTGGTAGCGGATACTCGACTCGCCTTCGGTCTCTCCGTGGCGAACCAGGAACAATCTTGCGCCGTGCTCCGATGTGATTTTCATGTCGGCGAAATCGCGCGCGGCGCTCTAGTCGGAATCGAAAATCGGATTCATCACCAAACCAGTCAGCAGCTTGGGATAAAAGTAGGTGGACTTTTCAGGCATCGTCGCGCCGGCGTCGCTGACTCGTTCGACATCCTGAATCGATGGCGGCGTCATGATGAACGCGCCGTCGGCGCGTCCTTGCGCAACCGCGCCCAGCGCGCCGCCGGTTTCGATCGTGTACTCGATATTGCCGCCCTTGCGGACCTCGCCGGGCTTGATTCCGAAGATTTGATCGAGAATCAAAGCGTGCAGCACGGAAACGTCGAGCTCGCGGACCTCGCGCGGGATTCCGGGCAGCGCGGATTCGAGCGCGGCGCGATCGCGCAGGCGCAGAATAAAAAAATTGCGGGTGCCTTTCAGCGCGACGCCGATCGTGCCGTGCGCGGCCTCGTCCATCTTCGCGCGAAACGCATCGCGCTTGGCGATCTCCTCGACGTCGAAGTTCTCGCGCGCATGCTCTGCGAATAGCGCAATCGCGTCAGCCGCCAGCGACTTCACCACGCGATGCGTCGGCAGGATTACCAGACCCGGATCGTCGCAGGCAACCAGCGTCATCATCGTATAATCGTACGGCCGCGGCTCGCTCGACGGATTGGCGGCGCTGCGTTCGCGGCGATAGTTGAGCGCGGTCTCATAACGATGGTGTCCATCCGCGATCAGAATCCGCGACGATTCGAGTTCGCGCTGAATCGCCGCAATTTCGCCCGGTTGATCGATCGCGCGCAACTCATTGCGCATCCCGAGGTCGTCTTCGAAGTCGAACAGAGGCTCGCGCGCCGCGACCGATTCGCGCAGGCGATCCAGCTCAGGATGCGCGCCCGAATACAGCCCGAAGATCGAGCTGGTGTTCACTGCGATCGCTTGCAGCAGCTTCAGGCGGTCTTCCTTGGCGGCGGGGAAAGTTTTTTCATGCGGCAGGATGCGCCCGTGGCCGAATTCCTCGAGCTTCACCCGCGCGATGTATCCGGTGCGATGAATCAAGCGGCCTTCGACGTCGAAGCTTTGCCGATAGTGATAGATCGCGGGACGCGGCGCGCGCTCGAGCACCTTCGCGTCGAGCCACTCGCGCAGAGTTTTGTGCGCGGCGGAGTAGCGATCGGCGTCGCGGCCAAATTCGAGACGCACTACATTATAGCGACTCCGATCGTAGAGCTGATTCTGCCGTGCGGCGCCAATCAGATCGTACGGCGGCGCGACGACCGTGGCGGGTTCGCCCGCAAGCTTGCGATTGTAGAGCAGCGGACGGAACGGCTCGATACGTTGGCCGAGCGCGCTCACTTCATCACCGCGCCGGCCAGCACGGCCGCGATTTGAGCTTCCGAGATAGCGCCGATTCTGATCATCTTTACTTTATCCCGCCTGATCGCGACGACCGTACTGGGCGCCGCCGCGGTCAACTTTCCACCTTCAAGATAAACTTTAACTTTTGCGCCGAACGCCGATCGAGCCTCTGCGAGAGTCATCGCAGGCGCCTCGCCGCTCAGATTCGCGCTGGTCGCCGTGATCGGATTGCCTAAACCACGCGCCAACCCGCGCGCGATCGGATGCGGCGACACGCGCACTCCGATCCCGTCGGCGCCGATCAGCTCCGGCGCGAAACCTTCACGCGCTGGAAGCACGAGCGTGAGCGGGCCCGGCCAGAATGCGTCGGCCAGCCGCCGCGCCGGCTCGGAAACTTCTCGCGTGATCGAAAACGCCATCGCGGCGTCAGCGGCAATCATTCCCACCGGTCGCTCAGGCTCGCGCGCCTTCGCCGCGAACAACAATTTCAATGCGCTCGCGGAAAACGGATCGGCGCCCAGCCCGTAAAATGTTTCGGTTGGATAGACCACCAATTCGCCTTCCTGCAACGCCGCGATACCATCTTCGAGCCTGAACATCTTTGATTCGCCCGACCGCGCCCCATCGAAAATGCTGCCGATGAATTATACGGATGCGCCGCCGGTCGCCGAAATACGCGCCAATGCGCGGCCCGCGATGTCGCGCCGGAAATGGCGGCCCTCGAACCGGATCATCTCGGCCGCCTGGTACGCCGCATCGACGGCCGCCGCGAGCTTCGGCGCCATCGCGGTGACAGTCAGCACGCGCCCGCCGTCGGTGACAAGGCGTCCGTCGCGGATCGCGGTGCCATTGTGGAAGACCTTGACGCGAATTTTATTGAGCGCCCATTTCGTTTTGATTTCCGACGGCGCGTTGCCTTCGATTCGATCGAGATCCGCAATCTCGACGCCCTTCGCGTATTCGCCCGGATAGCCGCCCGACGCCATCACGACCGCGACCGCGCTGCGCGGCGACAGCCTGAACGACGCTTCTGTGAGCTTGCCTTCGGCGGCCGCCAGCAACGTCGCGGCGAGATCGCCGTCGAAGCGCATCATCAACGCTTCGCATTCAGGATCGCCGAAGCGGGCATTGAATTCGATCACATTGATCTGGTCGCCGTCGATCATCAGGCCGGCGAACAGAACGCCGCGAAACGGTGTGCCGCGCGCGTTCATCGCGGCGAGCGTGGGCGAAATGACTTCGCGCATGATGCGCGCTTCGAGTTCGGCGCCGAACTGAGGCACCGGTGAATAGGCGCCCATGCCGCCGGTGTTGGGACCGCGATCGCCGTCGAAGATTGCCTTGTGATCCTGCGCGGAGCCGAGCGCGATCGCATTTTCGCCGTCGCACAGCGCGAAGAACGACAACTCCTCGCCGGTGAGAAATTCCTCGATCACGACGCGATTGCCCGCGGCGCCGAATCTGCGGAGATCCATCGCGTCGGCGATTGCCTGCAGCGCGGCGCTCTCGTCGCGGCATACGACGACGCCTTTGCCGAGCGCGAGGCCGTCGGCCTTGACTACGACGGAACGCTTGCGCGAGCGAACATAGCGGCGCGCGGCGTCGGCGTCGTCAAACGATTCGAAGTCCGCGGTGGGAACGCCCGCCTCGCGCATCACGGCCTTCGCGAATGACTTGCTGGTTTCGAGTTGTGCTGCCGCCGCAGTTGGCCCGAAGATTTTGAGTCCCGCGCTTGCAAACTCGTCGACGATTCCTGCTGCGAGCGGATCCTCGGGTCCGACGACGGTGAGGTCTATCTCTTTGTCACGCGCGAATTCGATCAACGCGGCGAAGTCGGTTGGTGCGATCGCGACCGGCTCGGCAATCTGATGGATCCCCGGATTTCCGGTCGCGCAAAAAATCTTCCAGACGCTTTCGCTCTGATGCAGGCGCCAAGCGAGCGCGTGCTCGCGACCTCCCTTGCCGATGACGAGAACTTTCATCGCGAGTTAATGGCGGAAATGGCGCACCCCGGTGAAGACCATCGCCAGGCCGTACTTGTCGGCGGCGGCGATCACTTCGTCGTCGCGCACCGCGCCGCCCGGCTGTGCAATCGCGGTGGCGCCGGCCTCCGCCGCGAGCGTCGGTCCGTCGGGAAAAGGAAACAATGCTTCCGATACCAGCACTGAACCTTCGAGCGATACTTTTAGCCGTGTGGCTTTTTCGCGCGCCGCGTAAACCGGATCGATGCGCGAAGTTGCGCCGCCGCCGACTGCGAGCGTGCGATCGGCGCCGACAAATGCGATCGCATTGGACTTGATATGCTTGCAGACCTTGATTCCGAACGTGAGCGCGTCCAATTCCGCGCCGGTCGGCGCCCGCCGCGTGACAATTTTCCCCTGGCGCGGATCTTCGATCGCCAGATCCGGCGTTTGCACCAGCAGGCCGCCCAGCACTTTTTTTAAATCGAGTTCGCTCCGATCGACGGCCTCCGGATGAAAGGTCATCACGCGGCGATTCTTCTTCTTGCGCAGGAATTCGATCA
Organism: Candidatus Binatus sp.; assembly: GCF_030646925.1. Classification (NCBI taxonomy): domain Bacteria; phylum Candidatus Binatota; class Binatia (SeqCode); order Binatales (SeqCode); family Binataceae (SeqCode); genus Binatus (SeqCode); species Binatus sp. (SeqCode). The sequence continues at coordinate 19,150 of NZ_JAUSKL010000105.1, forward strand.
CTTCGGGCGGATACTCGGGACCGATTAAAACTTCGGTGAACAGTTCGTCCACCGCACGCGCAAATTCCAAATCCCATGCGCGATTCGAAATGATTATACCGCCGAACGGCGAATCCGGATCGGTCGCGAACGCCTTGTCCCACGCGCCCTTCAGCGTATCGCCGACGCCGACGCCGCACGGCGTGTTGTGCTTCAGGATCGCGACCACCGCGCGCCGCTCGGCCTGAAACTCGAGCATCAAGTTGATTGCCGAGCTGATATCGACGACGTTGTTGAACGACAGTTCCTTGCCGTGCAACTGATGCGCAATCTCGTGAAAACGCCCGTACAGTGCGCCGGTCTGATGCGGATTCTCGCCGTAGCGGAGCGCCTGTTCGCGCGGTAGCGAAAGATTGAACGTCTCGCCGAGCGGAGACGAATCATCCGCGCCGGCATGCGTACCAAGATAGTTCGCGATTGCGGCGTCGTAGGCGGCGACCCGCGCGAACGCCTTGCGCGCCAGCCGCCATCGCGTTTCCGCACTGATCGCGCCGCGATTCGAATCGAGTTCCGTGACGATCGCCGGGTAGTCCGCCGGATCGACGACCACGGTGACGTCGCGATGATTCTTCGCTGCGGATCGCACCAGCGCCGGACCGCCGATATCGATATTCTCGATCGCGTCCTCGAGCGTCACGCCGGCTTTTGCGACCGTCTGCTCAAACGGATAAAAATTCACGACCACCAGATCGATCGGCTCGATGCTGTTCTCGCGCATCTGGCGCTGATGATTTACGTCGTCGCGCCGCGCGAGGATTCCGCCGTGCAGTTTCGGATGCAGCGTCTTTACGCGCCCGTCGAACATCTCGGGCGAGCCGGTGAAATTTTCGACCGCGCGAACTTTTACGCCCGCCGCCTGCAGCGCCGCCATCGTGCCGCCAGTCGAAAGAATCTCGACGCCGTGGCGCTCGAGCGCGCGCGCCAACTTATCGAGGCCGTCCTTGTTCGACACGCCCAACAGTGCGCGCTTGATCGCGCCATCATTACTGTTCATCCGCAACTACTCCCGGCTGATGCGCGGCACCCGCCTGCCGACGGTGCAGAGCATCTCGTATGAAATTGTCTGCGCGAGCCGCGCGACGTCATTGACGCTGATCATGTCCGCGCCGCCGGCGCCCCACAAGATCACTTCGTCGCCGACCGCGGCGTCCGGCACGTCGGTGACGTCGATCGTGGTCAAATCCATCGAGACTGCGCCGACGACGGGCGCGCGAGCGCCGCGCACAATCACCTCGCCGCCGTGCTGCAATCCGCGCCGATAACCGTCCGCATAGCCAACCGGCAGCACGCCGATCATGCAGTCGCGCGGCGCGATGAAAGTGTGGCCGTAACCGACGCCGCTGCCGGCCGGCGCGTTTTTGAGTTGCATCAGGCGCGTCTTGAAGGTCATCACCGGCCGCAACGCGACGCGTTCGCGCACCGCCGGGACCGGTGGCAAGCCGTAAATCGCGAGGCCGGGCCGCACGAAATTGAAATGCGAATCCTGGCGCATCACGAGCGCCGCGGAGTTCGCGACGTGCACGATCTCAGGGCGCATCCCGTTGGCTGCGAGCGTATCGAGCGCGGCGTGGAACACGCGAAGCTGCGCGTCGGTGATCGGACTCGACGGATCGCCGGCATTCGCGAGCAAGGTGCATACGCCTTCGAGCCGCACGGCCTTTGCGCGCCGAACCGCCGCGATCAGGTCGCCGATCTGCGGCGGCATCACGCCGAGGCGCGTCGCGCCGCTGTCGATCTTGAGGTGGATCGGAAAATCGCGCCGGCCCGATGCGATCGCTGCATCGTCGAGCAGTCCGATCAGTGCAACGTCGAAAACGAACGGCGTGAGATCGAGCTCGACGATATGCCGCGCCTGCTCGGGGAAAAATCCCGCTTGCAGATAGATGCGCGAACTGATTCCCGCCTCGCGCAGTTCGCGCGCCTCGTCGAGCGTGGCGACGCCAAAATGGCGGCATCCTTCGCCGAGCAAAGTCCGCGCGACGGTCACCGCGCCATGGCCATAAGCGTCGGCCTTGACGACCACCATCAGCTCGCCGCCGGGCGCCAGGGCGCGCAGCGCGCGGAAGTTGTGGCGGAGCGCGCCGAGATCGATTTCGGCGACGGTCGGGCGATGCGTTGCGGCTGTCATCTGCGGAAGATGGTCGGCGTTCAACTGCGATTGTAGCGCAGATGCGCGCGTTACTTCACGGTGCGAGCGTGCTCAACTAACATCGGTCATCGTCACAGTCAATCGACGCGGCGACGAGATGCTTTGTACGTGACGGCGACGCGCTGTTTGAATCGATTTGCGGCGCCTGGCCGACTCGCCCGACCAATTTTGACAGCCCTTCGAGCGGGTTGTATAAACGAGCAGGCTCGGCGGATGCGCGAGATGCGCGTCGAAACGGGCCGCAAGACCGCTCGACCCGATCCGCGGCTTCCCACAATGTCCGAAAAATCGGCCTCCGCCATCGCGATCACTCTGAACGGCGATCCATATACAATCGAAGGTGACCCGCGCGTCGCAGCGTTGATCGAGCGCCTCGGGATTAGGCCGACACGGGTCGCGGTCGAAATCAACAGCGAGATTGTTCCGAAGGCGCGATTCGCCGAAACTGTGATCAGCGCAGGCGACGTGGTTGAGGTCATCAACTTCGTCGGCGGCGGATGAGCCCGCTCACGCAATCGCGACACGCGGAATCAAAGGTAGTTATGCAAGACATTCCATTCGAACTGGGCGGCAAGCAATTCAAGTCGCGGCTAATCGTCGGCACCGGAAAATATAAGGACTTCGCCGAGACGAAGGCGGCGATCGAGGAGAGCGGCGCGGAAATCGTCACGGTCGCGCTGCGCCGCGTGAACATCACCGATCGCAAAAAAGAAAATCTCCTCGACTATATCGATCCGAAGCGCTACCAGATTCTGCCGAACACCGCCGGATGCTTCACCGCCGAGGAAGCCATTCGCACTTGCCGCCTCGCGCGCGAAGTCGGCATCGGCGAGTTGGTGAAGCTCGAAGTGATCGGCGACACCAAGACGCTTTTTCCCGACGTCACCGCGACGATCGAAGCAGCGCGGGTGCTGGTCAAAGAGGGTTTCAAGGTGATGCCGTATGTCACCGATGATCCGGTGGCGTGCCTGAGATTGCAGGAGATCGGATGCGTCGCGGTGATGCCGCTGGCGGCGCCGATCGGCTCGGGCCTCGGCATCCGCAACCCGTTCAACCTCGCGATCATCATCGAGCAGGCCAAGGTGCCGGTGATTGTCGATGCGGGCGTCGGTACCGCGTCGGACGCGGCGGTCGCGATGGAACTCGGCTGCGACGGAGTGCTGATGAACACGGCGATCGCGGGCGCGAAGGATCCGATCGCGATGGCGCGCGCGATGAAACTTGGCGTCGAAGCGGGACGCCTCGCGTTTCTGGCGGGGCGAATCGAGCGGCGGCTGTACGCGACCGCGTCGAGCCCGCTCACCGGACTCATCGGATAAATCAAGTTGGACGCGCGCCCGCGGGCCGGCTTCAAGCTCTGCCTGATCACGGATAGGCGCGTCGTAAAGAGCGGCAACCTGATTGCTGCGTGCGAGGAAGCGCTCGCGGCGGCGGCTGAAGTCGCACCGGCGGGCGCGGTCGCGCTGCAGCTCCGCGAGAAGGACCTCGAAGCGCGCGAGCTATACGAACTGGCGCTGCGACTGCGCGCGATCTGCACTCGATACGGCGCGCTCCTGCTGGTGAACGATCGCGTGGACGTCGCGATCGCGGCGGGCGCCGACGGCGTGCAACTGCCATTCGATTCGATTGGCGCGAGCATGGCGCGCAAGCTGCTCGGGCCGAATCGATTGATCGGGAGTTCGGCGCATTCGCCGCCCGACGTTTCGGGCGCCGCGCGCGAGGGCGCCGATTTTGCGCTGTTCGCGCCGGTGTTCGATCCGATTTCGAAACCGCCGACGACCCATGCCTGGGGAATCGACGGGCTCGCGGCGGCGTGCCGCGCGGGCGCGATTCCGGTTTTTGCGCTCGGCGGAATCACGCCGGAGCGCGCGCGCGAATTGATCGCGAATCCCGACGCCAGCGCGCGTCCGGCAGGAGTCGCCGCAATCGGATCGATCATTGGCGCGGATTCGCCCGCGCGAGCGATCAAGGCGATGCTGGCGGCGCTGGATTTTTCGCACCCTGCGCGCTGATCGCTGATTTCGCGGCGTCGAGCAAAGTTTCGATTGTCGGGAGCTCGCGATAATAAGGCGACGTGAAAATCCATCGCACAACGCCCTCGCGATCGGCGACGAAGAACGCGGGAATCGCGTTGTCGGGCTCGCCATTGCGATGATGCTGCACGAGTCCAAGCGGCGCGAGCACGCTTTCAGAATTGTCGCCTAGCAGCGGAATCGAGGTGCGCAAAAATCGGGAGAGCATCTTCGATCGATCGGCCTGGTCGGCGCTGATCGCGATCACCTCGACGCCCGCCTGGCGGAAGTCTTCGGCATGCGCAGTCAGGTCGGCAAGCTCGTAGCGCGCGAACGGGCAGTAATCGCCGCGATAGACGTAGATCAACGTCGCATTGGCTCCTGGAGCCGACGCGCCGTGCCGAATCGAGTTGTTCTGATCGCTGAGCGCGAACGCTGGAAAGCGGTCACCAGGCGCGAGGTTCAACTCGAACAGCGGATTCAAGGTCCCGCGCATCGTGTAGCTCACGAATCGCCCGCCGCCGACGCCGACAGCGATGCCGCCGAGTATAGCCAGTATCGAGAAGCCCAGCTTCGCGTGCGGCGAGCAAAGACTCAGCGCGAGCCGAATCGCCGCGAGCATGATGCCGAGCGCCGCGGCGAGCATCAAAAACGCCGGCCACGGAATGCGATCGTGGATGCCCATCCATCCGACCGACCAGAACGATACCAGCACGTATTCGTAGAGCCCGAATCCGCAAGCTGTAAGTATCAGCGCCGCGATCGCGCGAACCGGCTGAAACGGCGGCGCCATCCACGCCTCTTCGTGCGCTACCTCCTCAGTGCGTTCGTCCTCGACGGCGGGCTCGACGCACTCCGGATTTTCGCACGCCGCCATCAGTTGAATATTCGAATTCGCAATTCTTCGAATGAAATTATCTGAACGCCTTGCTGCGACCACTTCTCGAGAAAGTCCGCTCGATCGGCGCTGGCGCTCGCGATCGCTTCCTTGACGACATGCAGCTTGGGCCCGAGGCCGATCAGTTCCGTGATCACGCGATCGACGCAGGCCTCGGTGTAAACGCCATAGATGACGATATCTGCGATCGGTTGCAGCAGCAGGCGCAACACGGTGCGCACGTGGGCGTTACGCACAAACGACTCGAATTGCCGGCGATCGAAAATGATTTCGCCCTCGTGATGCAAAATTTCCTGGATCTCTTCCGAGCTGTATTCCTTGCTTTCAAGAAACAGCGGATTGCGCGGCGCGGTCTCGTCGATTTTTTTCTCGCCCGGGGTTCCCACGATGCAATGATCGGGGTAGGGACCGCCGTTGCTTTGGAGCAATGGGTCGTCGGGCGCGTGATGATCGATCGAGCACACGACTTTGACGCCAGTTTCGCGCGCGAGATCCGTCAGCGCCGCCAGCACCGGCACGACCCGCTCGGCGTCGGGCATGTGGTACTTGCCATCGAGCAGCAGAAAATCGCGCTGCGTATCGACGTCGTAAAATACGGTGGCATCAAGCTTCATCGGTGGATTTTCAACGCGCTGCCACGCGATCAGTAGTGCTCAGGCTCATGCTCGCGGCGGCTGTCGCGCTCGAGCTGCAACGTCAGATGATGAATGTTGAACTTGTTCTGCAGCAAGTGGCACATGTCAGCGAGCACGCGATCGCGATCGGCCTCTGCGGTGACGACCGCATGCGCCGACAGCGCAAACTGGCGCGTGGTGAGGCACCAGACGTGAAGATCGTGCACTTCCTCGGTGCCGTCGATGGCGAGCAGGTCGTTGCGCAATTGATCCAGATCGACGTGCGCCGGCACCGATTCCATCAGGATGTCCACGCCCTCGCGCACCAATCCCCACGAACTGTAGAGCACCAGCCCGCCAATCAGAATGCTCACCGCGGGATCGGCCTGTTCCCATCCGGTGAAGTAATCGAGCGCGCCGGCTATGAGCACGCCAAACGAGCCGATCAGATCCGAAATGACATGCAGGAAAACCGATCGCAGCGCCATCCCGGACATGTGGCCGGCGGCCGCCGACGTCATCCACGCGGAGAATGTGTTCACGGCGATACCGATCACCGCGACGATCATCACCGCGAGTCCCGATACCGCGTGCGGATGGCGCAGCCGGTCGATCGCTTCGAACCAGATGAACACCACCAGCAGCCACAGGAAGAGTCCGTTTAGCAGCGCGCCAAGAATTTCAGCGCGCAGATAGCCGTAGGTCTTGCCGCTCGACGCGGGCCGCGTCGATATCCAGAGCGTCAGCAAGCCGAGGCAGACCGCCGCGATATCCGTCAGCATGTGCACCGCGTCGGACAGCAGGGCGAGACTGCCGGCCCAGTAGCCGCTCACCAGTTCAGTGACGAAGTAGAGCGAGGTGACGACGAGAACTATTACCAGCCGCCGCCGATCGGATTGCACATGGGAATGAACGACGCTGGCTTGCACATCACGACCTGCGCGCAAATTCGCGCCGATCGCACGGTCGCGGATTGAGGCGCGGCGCGTTCGCGGCACTCATCCGGCGCAGTCGAGCAGGCATCGTTCAATCATAGTGGATCAGCGAGTAGCAGTTGATCGGCGCAAGCCGCTCGCGTCCCTTGAGAGCGTCTAGCTCGACTACGAATGCGCATCCGATCACGTTGCCGCCGACCATGCGGACCAGCCGCACCGCAGCCTCGGCGGTGCCGCCGGTCGCGAGCAGATCATCGACGATCAGCACGCGCGCCTGGTTGATAATCCCGTCCTGATGCATCTGCAAGGCCGCCGAACCGTATTCGAGGTCGTAGCTCTGATCGACGGTGTGAAACGGCAGCTTGCCGGGTTTGCGAACGATCGTGAGGCCGACGCCGAGCCGATACGCGACCGGCGCGCCGATGATAAAGCCGCGCGATTCGATCCCCAGCACGATATCCGCCGCGCCGAGGAATTGTTCCGCGAGATGATCGACCACCGCGGCGAAGCCGCGCGCGTTGCCGATGAGCGGCGTGATATCGCGGAACAGGATTCCCGGCTTGGGAAAATCCGGGATGTCTCGAATCAGATTTTTTATCTCTGCTGCTGTCATTTCAACCCGGTCGCGAATCTATGGAGTTGCGCTGCGACGCCTAGAGACTACTAGCAGGCCGAGCAGAATGGAATTTCGCGCGCGCTACGAACCGCCGGCTTCGGCAAAACTGATACCGCTGCTGGTCGTTGGCTGCGGCAGATACGCGAGCGGATCCTTCGCCAGATTGTAGCATCGCACTTCGAAGTGAAGATTTGCGCCGTTAGTGCGGCCGGTGCGCCCGATCTCGCCGATCTCCTGCCCGCGGCGCACGCGCGCGCCCTCGGCCACCAAGTTGCGCTCCTGATGCCCATACACAGTCGCGTAACTATCGTCGTGGCGCACGATCACCGTGTTGCCGTAGCCGTGCAGCTTGCCCGAGAAAATCACGGTGCCGCTATCGGCCGCATAGACTGGCGTGCCGGCCGGCGCTGAGATGTCCACGCCGTCATGCATCGCGCCGTTGCGCACGCCGAATCCCGAGGACACGACACCGTGCGCCACCGGCCACAGAAATTGCCGCGACGATCGCTCGCCGTTGTACCGATGCGCGCCCGACGCTCCGATCCCGCCGAGCGAGGCTTTCTGATACGCGCCGGGAATCACCAGCGTCTGGCCGACGTAAAGATCCCACGGGCTCCTCAGCCGGTTGGCCTTCATCAGGCCCTCCGGACTGACTTTGTAGCGCCTTGCGATTTGAAAGACGGATTCGCCGGCGCTGACCGTGTGCGTCACCTGGCGCCGGCGCGCGAGCATCGCGGTGACGTCGGGCGAAGTAGGGGTGCTGCTCTCGCCGCATCCGGCGAACAGGAGCGCGGCAACGATCGCGAGCGTCATCGCAACCGCCGCACCCGGCGTCCCCGGCATCCACCTATCCCTTCCGCCCTTCACCACCGCGCGGCGCCCACCTCATCCGACAGGGTCTCACACCCTGATTACGTTCGGACCACTCCGAACGTTGCGGCCAGTTCGATTGCCGCCGCTATTCCTTGAAGCCGTGCTTACCGATCATCTTTACGAATCGGCATTCGCCGAAATATTCCTCGTTCCATTGGCCGGTGCGACGGCTGATGCGTACCAGCGTCTGCAATTCATCTTCGCCGATCGGTGCGACCAGCCGGCCTTTCGGCGTCAATTGATGCAGCAGCGGCATCGGAATTCCGGGCATCGCCGCCGTCACCATGATCACTTCGTAGGGCGCATGCTCCGGCAATCCTTCGGAACCGTCGCCATAGTGCAGAACCACGTTGCGGATGCCGATCGAGGTCAGGATCACGCGCGCGCGATCGTGCAGATGCTCGATCGATTCGACCGAATGAACCTCGCGCGCCAGATGCGACAGCACCGCGGTCTGATAGCCCGAGCCGGTGCCGACCTCGAGCACTTTCTCGTGGCCCTCGAGCTCTGCGACTTCGCTCATCAGCGCAACCATGTACGGCTGCGAGATCGTTTGCGAATCGCCGATCGGAAGCGGGCCGTCGTCGTAGGCATGATCGTGGAGTTCGGCGGGGAGGAAGCGATGGCGCGCGACGGCGCCCATCACTTCGAGCACCCGAGCGTCGCGGATTCCGCGCTTTTCGAGTTGCTCGACCACCATCCGCTTGCGCGCGTCTTCCAAATCGATTGCCATACGCAGCTCGCATTATAGCGATCAGCGGCGCGCTGATTAAGCCGTCCCGCCGGTCGTTTTGAGCATGGCCAAATCCGATTAGATCGCCGCTCCCAGCAACATACCGATCGGTTTGTAAAATCCCCCGCGGCTGTGTTAGGCGGTTTGAGCATCGGGATTGCGAAGGATTGGTGCGCGAATGGCTCAGGAATCCACTGCGTGGCATGAACAAACCGTCAAGGTCGATGGCACCGAACTGGTCGTCGTCAAAGGCGGCAGCGGACGCCCGCTGCTGGTGCTGCACGAGGAACTCGGGCATCCGGGCTGGCTCAAATGGCACGCCGACATCGCGCGCCGCCGCACCGTCCTGATTCCGCTTCATCCCGGCTTCGGCCGCACCGAGCGCGCCGAGTGGATCATGAACATGCGCGACATGGCGGGTCTGTATGCGCGCTATCTGAAGGAGAGCAGTCTCGCGCCCGTCGATGTGATCGGGTTTTCACTCGGCGGATGGATTGCCGCCGAAATGGCCGCCGCGAATCCGTCGCAGTTCCGCAAGATGGCGCTGGTGGCGCCGATGGGAATCAAGCCGCCGACCGGCCACATCCTGGATTTCTTCCAGATGATGGCGCCGCAGCAGATGGTCGCGTCGGTGCTCGATCCCGCGAATACGGCCGAGTACGGCGATCTCTACGGCGGCGGCCCCACGCCGTTGCAGTTCGAGAACTTCGAGGAAGCGCGCGCGCAATGCGCCCGGCTCGCGTGGCAGCCGTTCATGCACAATCCGTCGCTGCCGCATCTGCTGGGCGTCGCGGCCGGATTGCCGACGCTGATCGTGTGGGGTAAGGACGACGCGGTGGTGCCGGTCAGCGCCGCCGAATCGTATCGCGATGCGATCGCCGGCGCGCGCGTCATCACTTACGACAAGTGTGGTCATCGGCCCGAGATCGAACGCTCGGCCGAATTTATTTGCGAGCTGGAAACTTTTTTTGGCTAACTCGAGCCAACTCGAAACGGAGATGCTGCGATGCACATAATGTATTTCACCGAGCGTCCGTATCGTCACGTCAGCAACGACGAGATCATCAAGAACGGATTTTTCGGCCTGCCCAATCAGCAATTCGACGCACAGAAGGGCGCGCAGTTGCTCAACGAATATCTCGACGAAAAGACGCTCGCCGAGGAACTCGGCTTCGACGGCGTGATGCTCAATGAGCATCATGACACCGCGTTCTGCATGGGCTCGGTGATGAACGTCGAGGCGTCGATTCTCGCGCGCATCACCAAGCGCGTGAAGATCATTCTGCTCGGAAATCCGCTGCCGGTGGTCGGCAATCCGCTGCGCCTCGCCGAAGAACTTTCGATGATCGACATGATCTCGGGCGGACGACTGGTCACCGGATGGGTGCGCGGCGCGGGCAGCGAGCAGTTCGCGACCAACGCCAATCCCGGCTACAACCGGGAGCTATTCAACGAGGCGCACGACCTGGTCGTCGATGCGTGGACCAAGCCCGGTCCGTGGCGCTACGAGGGCAAGCATTTCCACTATCGCTTCGTCGATCCGTGGGTGCTGCCGCTGCAGAAGCCGCATCCGCCGATCTGGATTCCCGGACTGCTGAGTCCCGAGACGGTGATTTGGTGCGCGCAGCATCGATATCCATACGTCGCGCTGGCCACGTTCCTCGAACCGACCGTCGAGCTTTGGAACATTTATCGCGACGCGGCGGCGAAAGAGGGCTATCAGGTCGGGCCCGAGAATTTCGGCTATCTGCAGAAAGTCTTCGTCGCCGAGACCGAAGAGAAAGCGCACGAGATCGCCAAGTGGGACATGTTCGGCGGCGCCGGAATCGGCTACAGCCTGTTCGGCCAGCCGCAGTGGATGTTCCCGCCGGGATACAACTCGAAGGAGGCGACTCGCCGCGTCGCGCGACAATTCTCCGATCCGAATGCGGTGCAGGGCAGTCCCTTCGGCGGCTTTGCGCCGTCGAGCGAGGAGAAGATCGCGCAATCGCAAATCGATGTCCGCGCCGGCGCATGGACGCAGCCGCAGATCGACGTCGCGGCCACCCGCAAGAAAATCTTCGACGCGTTCCCGCAAGTCGAGCGCTCGATGCAGGTCATTTGCGGCACGCCAAAATCCGTCATCCCGAAAATCCGCAAAGTGCTCGAGGTGCTGCGGCCGGGGATCTTCGGCTTCTGGCAGAACGACGGACCAATCTCGGCGGCTGATCGCGTGATGAACATGCGCCTTATCGCGAACGAAGTGATGCCGGCGACGCGCGAGATCGCCAACGAACTCGGACTCGTCTCGCCGTTCGATGTGAAGCCGGGCTCGCGTCCGTTGCCGGCGTCGGGCGTGCCGGAATCGGTCGGTTCGCTCGCCCCGCTCGCGTCCTGACGAATCCAGTCTCGAAGAGCACGAAGATAGGAGGCCGAAACCCCTCACGGGTTTCGGGCTTCCTGGGGCATTAGGATAAGGATGCGCGCTACGCGCTGTTAGTAAAAGATGCGAGCCCAGTATTCCGGATCACGCGCTGACAACGAATCCCGCCGAAATTCCCGAATGTTTTCCGCTACGGATTCACCCGGATCGTTGCCATCATGCCGCCGTCCTCATGCTCCAGGATATGGCAGTGATAAACAAAGTCGCCGATATCCGGGCCGCGGAAATCCATCCTCACCTTCACGTTCGGGAACGGCTGCCCTCTGGTCCAGAACGGCACGTCGACCGTATCGAGAAACTGCTGCTCCTTTTTCGGTACCGGCTTGCCGTTGCGCTCCAGTAGCAGAAAATGAATCTGGTGGATGTGGAACTCGTGCGACTCCAGCGAGCGATTCTCCACAACCCAGTCCTCGACCGATCCCTGCTTCGTGATAATCGCGGGCGGGTTGTTCGGATCGAACAGCACCCGCGGTTGCCCGTCCACGGTGATGAAGAATTCAACGCTGCCCTCGTTGGGGTCGCCCGGATCGGTGGAAAACTCCGAGAAGATGAGCTTGCGATTCGCGGTCACCTGCGCGTTCGCGAGGCCTTCAAACCGCTGCTTGTTGGCAGGTCCCGAGACCGCTGGAATCGCCATCGCGCGCGCGGCGCCGACCGTAGCGACAGTCTGGATCGTCGCGATCGGCCGCGCCGGATCGAGATCCCCGTCGGGTCCGGTGTTGACGGCTCGGGTCACCAGGATTGCGCTACTCACCTTTCGCTTGGGCCCAACGACAATGAACTCGGCGCGACCGGCGGTAGGTACCAGGATGTGCTTCGCGTTCACGATTTTGCCGCGCCGCGTGCCCTCTTGCGATCCAGTAGGGACGCCATCGAGCGCCACGATCTTCAGTTGCTGTGGCTTGCCATCGTAGAGCAGTTGCAAGTCGAGAATAGTTCCTGCGCATGCGTTGAGGACGCGCCAGAACTGCTTCTGTTTGGCGGGCATCTGGATGATTGCGGGCGGGTAGTTCGGAAAGGGAATCGGCACATAGTTGAGCGAGATGTCCCATGCCGGAACGCTGGGACCACTGGGTGCGCCGGGCACCTGATTGTCTCGGACAATCAGAAGTTGCTGCGGCAATCCGGCAACTTTTGGCTGCAGGTTTTCGATCCCATCGACGACAATCGCGCCCGACGCGCCGCCTTGAACCGCGGCCTCTGCTAGACCGTGAATGTGCGGATGGTACCAGTAAAGGCCGGCTGGTTCGTCGGCGGGAAACGGAAGATCGTAGGTGAACGACTGCCCTGAATTAATCATGGTGAAAATTACTTCGTCCTGATGACACGTCGGCGGAGTATTGGTGCCGTGATAGTGAATGTTAGTCGAGGAATCGTTCATCGTAGCGGCGCCGCAAGTGCTACCGGACGCCGCCGACATCTGCATCTGCATCGCGGTCGAACTGGTCGAATTCGGCGTGTCGTTGGTGAGCGTGATCTGCAGGCGGTCGCCGGGCTTCACGTGCAGCGTCGGCGACTGCTGACCGTCGGGCAATACGTAGCAGAACAGCGTATTGCCGTTTGGGTCGAGCGCGGTCTGATACGACAAGTTCAGTTTAAGGACGCCACTGCTGCTGAATAGATCTGGCGGCGGCGTGATCGCGCTGCCGGGCAGAAATCGAGCACAGGCGCCGGCACCCTGCGCGAAGGCGGCGGGGATTCCCCACAGTTGAATCGCGCCGAAGGCCGCTATCGCGGCGAGCAGCCGGACGGCGGCCGGGCGGGGCAATTTGCAGAGGTTGTGGCCTACGATTCTCATAGCTGGCTCCGTGGGACGGCTATCGCGGGGCGGGAAATAGCGACCGTTTTTGAGTTTGAGTATGAGAATTATTATCAATAAGCCCGCGATGTCAAACGATTCGACGCCGTTCGCCGCGATTCCGCGGTACGCATTGCTTCAAAGAGGATCCTTCTGGCAGGATCGCCGCTCTGGATTCAGAGCATTCGCACAGGTTTGAGAAACGGAACCTGAATGGCGAGCGTGACGCTCGCGGACAATGAAATGAGGCGCTCAGCTGCGAGCGATATCGCCAGGGCCGGTAAACGGCGCACGCACTTCCGTCAGCGCGACGATTCGCCACGTCTTGCCATCGTGGCGCAGCGTGTAGCAGGCGCGGAGCCGCTCGATCACGGCGCCGTCGCGCTTGTAGCGCGTCACATCGGCCAGCAGCATCGCGAGCTTTTCCCCGAGCGGCCACGCCTTCATCAGGTCGATCTCGGAGCGCGCCCAGCCGCGATTGTGAATTCCGATCATCATCTGCGTATAAAAATTCTGCCGCGCCGCTTCGTCCGCGACGATCGTGGCCGCGCGCTCGCCGCTCACAATCACGTACGGCAGATCGAACATCTGGAGGAACAGATCGATATCTTCGCGATTGAAGGCGTCGATGTAACCGCGGTAAAACTCTTCGATCTCTCGCGCTAGCTGTTCGCTGTTGGCCATTGCTGTCCTTTCGATGCTGAAGCCCTCGTTGAATGCAGTCTCGATCGGACCGTTGGTCGGGGTGGCCGGATTTGAACCGGCGACCACACGCACCCCAAGCGTTAAAGAACCTTTTTCAAAGATATCGTTCAGTAGCGCTCGATATCAACCAAACCCATGATGGACGGGGCTCTCCGTTCGTTCAGCAAAACATGCGACCGATACCGAGTAATACCGAAATTTACTGAGAGTCCCCACAAAAGTCCCCACAATTCAGTTATCGGCTTTCCGCGCCGAAGCCAAGCGCGTTCTGAAATGGTGCCAAGCCTGGATTCAAGGATCCCAGCAAGATCGTGGAGTCCCCCTACCCGGCGACGCTTTACTACAGCCTCTTGAAGAACCTGCCCGGCATTTGGCTGCGCCGAGACACGCCGATGTCGTTTCTGAAGAGAATGGGCCTACTCGACCGGAATCTTTATTTTGATGCTCGCGCTTGCTGAAGGTCTTGGATGGCTTAGTACCCACGGCATAAGCTGGGTCGCCGACCGTAATCCGTGCGCCGCATGGAAGGCTGGCGTCATAGGAAGCATCGAGCCGGGTGCCGACTGCCGCTGATTGGCTTAGATTCTCTTTGGTGTCTATGCAGGCTTTCCGCGAGCGCATGGAAGACAGCGTGTGCATGTCCGCTGACGATCCGCGCCTGCGAAAATAAACTCGCTGGCGGGGGCCGCCGGGAGTCGTGGGGATTAGCCCCATGTGCCCCCACTTAGCCATGCGGCCCCGCTGGCAACTATCCGCCAGTTTAATAGATCTGGAAAGATTACAAAGGAAATCTGATGAACTTGAAAGGAATCGTTGCTGCCGGAGCACTCCTTTTGCTCCTGCCGGTTGTCGCACTTGCCCAAGACGACCTCTCCGCCGACATCGCTGAATCGTCGCGGGGATGCTTACTTCACCACTGTCCCCCTCCGCCTCCGAAAATGGACGGCCACTACTACGGTGAGCTTGTCGATAGACACTTCGGCAAAATCCCAGTGGAAATTATACCGGCTCAGGGGTCCCCGAGTGGGCTGAAGATTTTTGGTTCCTGGACCGATAACCAGGGAGATGATGGCCCGATCAAAGGCCTGGAGCGGCCGAAGGGAATTGGAGGCACGTTTGGCCTCAAGCTTTTTATCAGCGGTCCGGAAGGCCTTCTGAAATGCCGCGCGGTTCTAAACGGGGCGTGGTCCCCAATTCAGGCCGGCTCTTGGGTGAAGAACATGGCCGGCGTCTACAGCTGGAAAGGCTGCCATCAGGGCGATGGAGGCACCTTCTCGGCTACGACTGACCCTAACCCTGAGTGAGGGGTTTTCGGTTATAGCCAGCTAGAGGACTCGCACGAAGACGGAAACTTTATCCGGTGGTTTTCGTTCGGGCCCGAGTACGGAATAACCTTGAGCTTTTAGTCACGGCTTGGGCGCCCGACGTCTCCAACTTTGTACGTTGCGCGCGAACTAGTGGCCTGTAACAGTGACATTGGTATCGGAATAGATGCGATGGTTGGGGTCGCGATAGGTCCACTTGATGGGTTTGGGAGCGCGGTTGTAGTGACGGATGTAGCGCATCAGCTTGCGGGCCAAGTCCTTAACCG
>NZ_JAUSKL010000106.1 GCF_030646925.1 Candidatus Binatus sp.
CCACCTCGTCACCTGAAACACCCACCAGCAGCAGCGGATGAGCCACTTTCGACCTCCAAACCCTTAACCAAGTAGCGACCCCAACTCATCAGCACAGAAAAACTCGTGACTGTTCGGCATTTTTCCGCAGCCTGCTAGAGCTTCAAAGAATTTTTCTGCAACTTTCCCTCTAGTCTGGTTTTGGTCAGAGATATAGTGCCGAAGCTCTAGCGCATTTCCGGTGTGATGTCGCACGGTCATGTAATGAATTGCAACAGCGAATGGTAGACCGCCGGTTTCGCGAAAGATATCACCTATAATTGAATAGTCACCAAAATGTGCAAAATCAGTTGCAGCACTTCCCAAATGGCGGTCAGAAAAAGATTCGCTTGGTGGATAATCCGCGTTGTTCTGTGGATGGAAATGGTCTTCGATCAGGACGCGAAGGTTCCAATTGAAACGATTCCGTGTACCCCCTGAGATTTCGCGACACAATACATACCGAGCTTCATCATCAAGAATCGCTTGGGTGGTATCATATGTCGGGTCAGAAGTTAGAAAATATGCTCGCTCCAACTCAAGGGGAGCATACCGCGAACTGAATGCTTGAATTTCTGCCGGTTGAGTTTGCCCGTTAACGTACAGAGTCGGCCTAAAACTCTGGTGCTCGTCGAGGATATCTAGAACGAGTTCGTTGAACACCTCGTCTTGGGTTAGCGGTTGGCTCCGGGGCAGTCGTGGATTAACGATGAGGCAGAATTCCATCCCCGCTTCAACAAACAAGGGTAAGTTGCTTGCCAAATAGCCGGACGTTATCGGCTCCATGACAGGAACGATTAGGCTGTCGCTGAGAAGATCAGAAAGTTCGCGAAGAGCTATTAGTTCATACTGCCTAGCGCGAAGGACCGGAAAATAGCTCATCTTTACTCCCCGTTTTATCGAGCAATGGGCGGTTCAGCGAATTGATGCCAAAAAACGCACTGCGAGTTCGAGCGTTCGCCTCGTAATACATCTGAACCATGCTGTTTGGCAAGCTGTTAACCAAGTGTGATTGTCGGTCAGCGAACCGCGCACGCAAAGAGCGCAAAAGCACATCATGCGCCACTTCAGAGGAAAGTGTTTTGAAATACTCCAAGTATGCCCGACGACGTTGGGTGTTTGGAACGTCGAGCATGACACCAAACAACCGCTGCGCCTCAGGGACATACTCAGTAGCTCTCAACAGATCAAAAGTCGCCACCGGGTCGACATTTTCGACATTGCTAATCGATGGCCGAATATTCGGCATGGAACCGTTTGGAGTCAGCGCCACTATGCCAATTCGCTCATCGACGACTGATTTAACCCGATCGACAAATGCAGGGTCGCAAACTACGCTCACCCGATCGAACACGGACAGATAGGCAGCCATCTGGACGGGCAGTCGTTCCAAGTCGTCGTAACCAGTCTTTATTTCGTAAGCGACCGTCGTTCCATTGATGACCAACAGGTCAAGCCGATTATTTCCGATCAAAAACTCAGACGCGATTGCAGTGAGTGAAGGATGCTCCTGAGAGAGCACTCTCTTGTGAAGGATTTCGTTTTTATAAACGTACTCACATCGGTATGTCTGATTCAGTCTGTCATAAGCCCATTCAAATAGTTCGGCAATTGACGTTCCCGCCTGCGCAAAAGGCATGAGTCCCATTTCTTGGATAATACCGAGATGTCGGTTCTCAGCTAGTGAACGTACGAAACCCGGTCGGAAGAGTGAGGCGAGGATGTGCCCCCTGAGATCAGAAGGTGCGAGCGATTTTCCAGCAGCATCCCACATTTGTCTTTATTAGATCGCATGCGAGATCTGAGGTCAATACATTAGAACAGGTTATGTATATTTGTTAAAGCATAAGCATCCGGCCTGTCACGTCATGGCGACTCTATCACCTCCGGTGAGTCAAGTATATTATTGCCCAAATTTGGAACGAGCGCGCCTGAATCCGCATCGCGGATGTTTGCTAGCCCGAACAGCGCTCGCCGGTAGAGTTGGCGGCCGCGACCTTCATCCAAAAGAAGATCGGTCGCGTACAGCGAGTTGGTGAACAGGCCCTGCCATAGCGCGGCCGCAATATTTGCGGCTTCAACTGCCGTGACGCCGGGTTGCCGAGGCACCTTCTCAAAGAGATCGGTCAAGTAGGCCATCATCGCGTGATGAAATTCCGACATCCTGCGCCGAACCGCCGGCCGATGCAGCGACAGCGATATCAGTTCCTGCACCATCCCGAGGTCGCCTTGAGCGACCGGCGCGCGCACAAACAGGTGATCGACGAGAACGTGGATGCGTTCTTCAGGAGGTTCGTTGGCGGCGGCGGTGATTTCAGCCCCGGCTTTGTCGAGTAACTCCGAACAAAGGTCGATTAGTACCGCGTCCTTGCTCGGGTAGTAGTAGAGAAAATGGCTGACGGAGATTCCGGCGGTTCTGGCCAGGTCCGAAAGGCTGGTATCGGCGTATCCTTGCGTCACCATGCATCGCTTGAGCGCATCGACGATGGCAACGCGCCGCGCCGCGAGCCGCTTGGGGATCTTCACGGCGGGCATCCGAGCGGGCTTTTTTCGGATCACCCTGCAACCTTATCCGATCCATCGGTTCGTTCAAGCAGCGCCGCGATTTCCGAAAGTGCCGCGGCTGAGATCGAATCCTTCGGAGCATAGGGTAGATTAGCGTGACTACTCGGAGGGTTAAGCAGATCGTGATCGCCAGACTTGACTTTTCGGAATCACCCGCTCTATTTTGAGTAAATCTCAAAAGCTGAAAACGGCTTTCGCGCCAGGAGGATGAGCTATGGACTACGATCTCGTTATCAGGAACGGCACGGTGATCGATGGAACGCGGTTACCCCGGTTCCGCGCCGACGTTGGTATCAAGGATGGACGCGTCAAGAAAATCGGCCGGATCGGCAAGGTCAGCGCGGGACGCGAACTCGACGCGAAGGGCTGTGTCGTGGCGCCGGGCTTCGTCGATCTGCATACGCATTACGACGCGCAAATCCACTGGGATCCGTACTGCACGATTTCTGGATGGCACGGCGTAACTTCGATTGTTCTCGGTAACTGCGGATTTGGTTTTGCTCCTGTAAAGCCGGCGGACCGCGAACGTTGCCTCCTGATGATGACTCGCACCGAGCAGATTCCCTACGAGTCGATGAAACAGGGCATGAAGTGGCGCTGGGAATCGTTTCCCGAATGGCTCGACAATCTACAGCGGCTGCCAAAAGGCGTGAATATCGTCAGCTACGTGCCCGTGTCGCCGCTGATGGTGTATGTGATGGGACTCGAGGCCGCCAAGAGTCGCCCCGCTACTCCCGCCGAGCGCAAAGAGATGCAGCGGCTCCTGAACGAAGCGATGGATGCGGGCGCTTGCGGCTTTTCGCTTCAACGGCTCGGCAAAAACTCGGTGCAGGCGGACGTCGACGGTACGCCGATGCCGACCGACACGATGGCCGATGAAGACATCCTGGCGCTGGCGGAAGTATTGCGCGATCGCGACGAGGGCTTCATCCAGATTACCCAGGCTGAAACCGGAGATCCGGCTCATGAAGAGGATGACGTTAGAGGGCGCGATCATCGGTTCCTCGAGCGGCTGGCGGAAGTAGCGCAGCGGCCTATTCTGCACAACATAGTCGTGGCTCTGGATGATCAACCCGATTTCCATGCCAAGGAGTTGGCATGGGTGCACGATTGCAACGCTCGCGGCCTTCGGATCTATGGGCAGGGCGTGAACGTGCGGACCTGGTTCAACTTTACGCTCGAGCATTGGAACCTTTACGATTCGAGCCCGGCGTGGAATCGAGCAACGCAGGGAAGCGTCGAAGAAAAGCTCCAGATGCTAAGCGATCCAGAGACTCGCAAGCAGATGCGCGATGAGTACGCGATGCTGTTGTCGATCGGTCACGGCTCGATTCCGGAGAACCTGACTATCGTTAAGGCGCCCGGCTATCCTGAACTAGCCAAGTATGTCGGACGCCGGATAGGTGATATCGCCGCAGAGATGGGAGTGCATCCTAACGACGCGATGCTGGATATCGCCGTCGCGGGCGGATTGAAAGTCGAGTTCCGCACCGATCCCGCCACCAGCAGCAATCCAGAGTTGGTAGGACCGCTCATGTGCGATCCATACGTAATACCGGGCGTTTCGGACGGCGGCGCGCATACCAAGTTCTTCACCGGCGGATCGTTCACCACTGACTTCCTGACGTGGTTGGTGCGCGATACCGGCAAGATCTCGCTCGAAGAGGCGCACTATCATCTGAGCTATCTGCCGGCGCAAGCTGCTGGATTTACCGATCGCGGATACCTGCGCGAGGGTGCGCCCGCCGACGTTATCGTTTACGATCTTGCAAATCTAAAGCGTACTCCTGAGTGGGAGTTTGAGGTCGTAACTGACTTCCCGGCCGGCGAATGGCGGCGGATTCAACGCGCCGAGGGATATCGCTGGACGATCGTGAACGGCCAGATCACGTTCGAAGATGGCAAATGCACCGGCGCAACTCCGGGCGTACTTCTGCGGAATCGGCAGATCGGCACGCAGGCGTTCTCGGCGGCCGCGGGTCGGTAAAAGTCGATCAGATAAGAGCAAGCGAAGGGGCTGTTCCGTATCGGCGGAACGGCCCCTGATTTTTTTTAGGATGACGTCGAGTCGGTAACGATTATCGCGTCGGGTGTCGCCGCTCCGGTTCGGCGTCAGGTGAGGCCGGACTCGCTCACGGGATCGCCCGCAATACGGCTGTGCCACATCACCCGCGGCTCGGTCAGGTCCCACGGCGTGGCCCGATGAAGCAGGCATCGATTGTCCCATACCACCGCGTCCCCCGGCGTCCAGTCGTGGTAATAGATGCGCGGCGGACGGCACGCGAAGTCCATCAACTCCTGCAGGAACCGCTCCGACTCGGCCGCGCTCATGCTCGGGATATTGTGGGCATGGCGACCGATCAGCAGCGACTTGCGGCCGGTCTCTGCATGGACCTTCACCAGCCGACGCAACGGCACCGGGCCATCGTGGAAGCCGTAGCCGCTGTAGTCGCTGCCCTGCTTCGGCTGATGCCCGAGCTTCCCCTGGCTGTAGCGTAGCGAGTGATGCGCGGCGAGGCTCTCGACCCTGGCGCGGAGATCGTCGTCGAGCGCGTCGTAGGCGGCGCGCATGTCGGCCCATCCGGTCTGGCCGCCGGAATTCGCCACCACCTCCGCGCTGAACACCGCGCCCTTGGCCTGCACCGGCATGTAGGTGCTGTCGCAATGCCATCCCATGTTGCCCTTGAGCACCTTGATGATGTCGCTGTTGTCCGCCTCGGCGATCAGCGTGCCGTCGGCCTTAACGTTGCTAAGCGCCGCCATGTCAAACTCAAGCGGGCCGAATCGCCTGGCGAAGGCGATTTGCTCGATGCGGCTCAAGTGCTGGCCGGGGAAAATGAGGAGCGCGTATTCAAGCCACGCATCGTGGAGATCGCGCCACGTCGTATCGTCGAGTGCGGCGAGCTTCACGCCCGTCACGACCGCGCCGAAGGTAGCGTCGAGAGGTTCGATGTCGAACGCACGTGCCATATGGGGGGCCTCCATTCGATCGCAAGGGCGCACGAGAGCTTCGGATGCAAACTCTATCGAACAATCCCCCGCGCGCACAAATCGTAAATCACAAAGCGAGGACTACATTCGCGACTGCGGCCGGCTTCTGATCGATCACAGGAGCGGTGCGTCGTACACCGCGTAACCGCCCGCGCCGCCTGCGTCGTCGCGCACTGCCGGGCAGGTGAAGCCCACCGTGCCGCCGGTCACATCGACGATCGCGTTGGCGAGTGCGTCGCGATAGGCGCACGCGACACCCACGCCGAGTTGCGCACTCACTTCGCAGACGCGAACGACTTTCGGCGCGGCTGCGGGCGGAGAAACGATTATCTGGCTGAAGCCGGCGAGCACAGCAACGGGAACGACGAAAAGGGTGATCTTGTGGTGACTGCTCAGGCCAGGTGACGCGAACACGCCTCTGATGCTATCCGGGATTTTCATGCAGTGCCGATCTCGCTCCATAAGTTGAGAAATGGGAAGAACTCGGAAGCCAGGTTTTAGCATCAGTCGCAATCAGCGCGGAGGCGATTCGAGGCCGGCCGATTGCTCCGGATGCTCCGCGCGGAGCGGGAAGAAGCGATTCTCCGGGCGCGGCAGCCCGAGATTTTCCCGCAGCGTCGCGCCCTCGTACTCGCGCCGAAAGATCCCGCGGCGCTGCAACTCGGGCACGACGCGACCTACGAAATCGTCAAGTCCGGCGGGAAGATACGGGAACAAAATGTTGAAGCCGTCGCAAGCGTCGGTGAGCAGCCATTCCTCCATCTGATCGGCGATCGTTTGCGGAGTGCCGACGAAGGCCAGGCCGCCGACGCGCTGCGCCAACTGCCGTACCGTGAGATTCTCGCGCTCGGCTAGTTCAACGATCCGCTCGCGGCCGCTCTTGCTCGCGTTGCTTTCAGGGATCGGCGGCAGCGGACCGTCCGGATCGAATGCGGACGCGTCGTGGCCGAGCATCACGGAGAGCGATGCGATCGCGCTGTCGTAGTGAACGAGGCTGTCGAGCCGCATCCGCTTCTCACGCGCGTCTTCGACGGTGTCGCCGACGACGACAAAGGCGCCCGGCAGCACCTTCAGATGATCGCGGGGACGGCCGAGCGACTGCATCCGGCCCTTCACGTCGGCATAGAAGGCGCGCGCGCTTACGAGATTGCTGCCCGCGCCGAAAATCACTTCGGCGGTCTCGGCGGCAAGCTGGCGGCCCGCGTCGGACGCGCCCGCTTGCACGATCACCGGCCAGCCCTGAATCGGGCGCGCGACATTGAGCGGTCCGCGCACCTTCAGGAACTCACCACTGTGGTTAAGGACGTGGAGCTTCTCGGGATCGAAGTACACACCCGCTTCAACGTCGCGAATGAACGCGTCGTCGGCCCAGCTATCCCAGAGGCCCGTCACCACGTCGTAGAACTCGCGCGCGCGACGGTAGCGCGTGGCGTGATCTACATGTTCGTCGAGCCCAAAGTTCATCGCTTCATCGGGATTGCCGGAAGTCACGATGTTCCATCCGGCGCGCCCGCCGCTCAGATGGTCGAGCGACGCGAACTTCCGCGCGACGTGATACGGCTCGTTGTAGGTGGTCGAGGCGGTCGCGATCAGCCCGAGGTGCTCCGTGACGACGGCCAGCGCGGGCAGCAGCGTCAGCGGGTCGAACGAAGTCACCGTCGCGCTGCGCTTCAGCGCCTGGAGCGGCATGTTGAGGACGGCAAGATGGTCGGCCATGAAGAAGGCGTCGAACCTGCCTCGCTCGAGCGTCTGCGCGAAGCGCGTGAGATGCTTGAAATTAAAATTCGCATCGGGAAAAGCGCCGGGATATCGCCACGCCGCAGTATGGATACTGATCGGCCGCATGAAAGCGCCCAAGCGCAGTTGACGCGAATTGCTCATGCTTGATCTCCTTGTCGTCGCGATCGGAGCAATTGCGCTCCGCGTATCGCTCACCGTTCCTTTATCAGGTCGGCAGGTGGATGCGGAAGTTGCGCGAGTAGCGCCGCTTGAACAGCGGGCGAGAGTTGTGCCTAGCTGAGTTTGCTCTTTCCCAAGGGTTATCGGCAGATAGCGGCGGTCGATGGAACAAACCCAGGATCGACGCCGTGAATGGTTGTGGGGACAAGCATTGAAAAATTTACCACTGGCGCAGGAAGAAGCCGCTGCTAGCGAGAGCAACTCATCGGCGCAAGGGTTCTTCTACGGATGGGTGATCGTCGCGTGCGCATTCACGATCCTGGCCATCGCCTATGGGATTCAGTTCAGCTTCGGCGTGTTCATGCCTTTCATCTCCGCCGATACCGGATGGGATCGCGGCAGCCTATCGGTACCGTATTCGTTGTATGTGTTCGTTTATGGCTTGCTAGGTGTTGTCAGCGGACGTCTCACCGACAGTCTTGGGCCGCGTATCGTGCTGACGGTCGGCGGCTGTCTCCTTGGCGCGGGCGTGATTCTAATGGGCCAGGTCCACACCTTGTGGCAGCTCTACATCGTGCTAGGTCTCATTGCCGCGGCGGGGATGAGTGCGGCCTACGTACCTTGTAACGCGACGGTCGTGCGATGGTTCACGGTCAAGCGCGGACTGGCGATCAGCATCACGTCGAGCGGCTCGAGCTTCGGCATGTTTCTGTTTCCGCCGATCGCAACTGCTTTGATTGGTGCGTACGGATGGCGCCGCTCCTATGTGATACTGGGGCTGCTGGCGATCGCCGTTTTTGCCGGGTGCGCATCGTTTATCGTGCGCGATCCCGAAGACATAGGGCTGCATCCGGACGGACTAGCGCCGCGGGAACCGCAACCAGGCGACGAGGTTCGAGACTTATCGTTCAGCGATGACTGGACGCTGGCCGAAGCCCAACGCACCAGCACATTCTGGCTGTTGAACGTCATCTTCACTTTGACGTGGCTGGTGGTGTTCATGCCGATGGTGCATATTGTGCCGTTTGCGGTGGATATTGGCATAAGTCATTTTCTCGCCGCGATGACGATCAGCATTATCGGTTTCGCGGGATTCGCGGGCCGGCTTGCAATCGGCACTATCTCCGATCGCTTGGGGCGGCTGCCGACGCTCGGTCTCTGCTTGTTCCTGCAAGCGCTGGCCTTCTTCGGTTTCGCGATGAGTAGCGCTCTGCCGCTGCTGTACGTCGCCGCGGCCGTCTTTGGATTTTCCTATGGGGGAGTGACATCGCTGTTTCCGGCGCTGGTCGGCGATTTCTTCGGCCGCATCGCGATCGGCGCGATCGTCGGCTTCATCTTTGCGGTAGCTGGCTCGTCGGCGGCCTTTGGTCCACTTATCGCCGGCTACCTGTACGATGCCACCAAAAGCTATCACGCCGCTTTTGTACTTAGCGCGGCGCTCAATCTGGCGGCGTTGTTGCTGGTCTTTGCACTTAAGAAGCCAGGGCGAGCAACCTCCTAGGTGGAGATTTGTTTGCTTCTATTCAGATGCGCGCGGCTTGAACTTAGCCAGAGTGATCTCATCGGTCACGTCATCGAAATATACTTCGACCGGCATCCTCGCGCGGATATCGTGGTTAGCCACGTCTAGCAGGTTCGACAGGATCCGCGGACCCTCGTCGAGTTCGACTTCCACTACATTATAGGGAATGTCGTTCTCATAGCTGTGGAAGTATGCCTGATGAAACACGACCCAGGAATTGACGCGGCCGCGGCCGCTAAGCAGCGTCCAAGTGAACTTGCGCGACCAGCATCCCGGGCAGAGCGGCGACGGCGGATACCAGATGCGCCCGCATCCGTCGCACTGCTGCATCCGCAATTCGCGGCGCTTGAGTGCGTCCCAGTAAGGCTGATTCAAGGACGAAATGGCGGGAAGAGGCTTCAGGTACCGCGACTCGGATTCTGCCATTGGCGGTCTCCGTCTTTGCTTGCCGTTTGACGTTACTTGGGCCTGAGGTTACTTGCGATAAATGATCGAATCGCCGTAGGCATTCGCCCACTGAATAACCTCGGCGTTGGTAACCTGGCGCAAACCGGCCTCGCCCCGCAACTGGCGGACGATTTCCACCTGATGATTCCAGCCCATGATATGCGCTTCGGATAGCAATCCGCCGTTGGTGTTGATCGGCAGCTCGCCGCCGATTTCGATTCGGCCGTTTTGCGTGAAGCTGGGCGCTTCGCCTGGCTTGCAGAAGCCGAAGCGCTCGAGCGCGATCCAGGCAAGGATCGAGAAGGCGTCATAGGTGAAGAGCGCGTCGATATCTTTCGGAGTCACCCCGGCCATCTTGTAAACCGGCTGTAAGCCGGCTTCGTACTCGAATACCGATTGCTGAACGACGCCTAGTCCGGGATAGGCCCAGATGAATTCCTCACTACCGCCCGGCAGTCCTTGCATCCCGCTGATATAGACGGGAGGTTGCTTCAAATCCCGCGCACGCTCGGAAGTAGTAACAATCACGCACGCGGCGCCATCGTTGATAAGACAGTAATCGAGCAGATGGAGCGGCTCGCAGACGTAGCGCGATTGCTGGTGCTCTTCGACGTCGAACGGCTCGCGCATAATCGCCGCGGGATTCATCGAGGCGTGTTTGCGAAACGCAACCGGCACCGACGCGAGCGCGCGGCTGTTCGTACCGTAGCGATCGAAGTAGCGCCGCGCGACCAGCGCCGCCCCTGCGCCGGGCGAGGTCATGCCGTAGGCCGGATCCTCGCCGTGACCGCCGCCAGCCTCGCGCGCACCTTCGCGGTCGCTCGCGCCACCCATCATAGGACGCCGCATTCCCGAGAAACTCACCGACGCCAGGCACGCGACCGCGTCGGCCATCCCGGCGTTCACGATCATCGCTGCCCACTGGATGCAACTAGCGGTGAAGCGACCGTGAGCCCAGGTCTGATTGTAGGTGCGCAGCTTCAGTCCGAGCAGTTGCGCGATAGCGTCGGCGTCGGCGCCGATCGGCGAGCCGAAGCTGACGATCATCCCGTCTAGTTCATCGCGCGAGAGGCCGGAATCGTCGAGCGCGTTTGCGATCGCGTCGGCCGCGAGGTCGATCGGACTGCGCATCAGGCGCCGGCCATACTGTGAGTTGCCGACGCCGACGATCGCTGTCCGGTCCTTGAGATCGAAATTCGCCATAAACCGTTACGAGTGCAAGCGTACAAAAAAATGCCCGAGACTTCCAACGAGGAATCGGGCAGAACGTTAGTCGTTTTTCATCATCGATTGGGCGACTTCGAGGCTGACCAGACGCGAAATCAGAATCGCGATGTAAAGTTGTCCGAACACGGATTCCATCACGGACGTGACGCGCGCACCCTGCGAGAGCGGTGCGATATCGCCGTAGCCGGTCGTCGTCAAGCAAACGAAACTGTAATACATGAAGTTGTGCAGCGCACCAATGATGGACACGGTTTTGCCCGATGGGTCGAGATTCAAGAGGCCGGCGCTGAACGATCCGCGATGCGTCATTTCGATCATCGCAAAAATGAAGCCCCATCCGACGCCCATCATCAGGTAGGCGCAGATCGACGCGGCAATCATGTCGAGCGAAACTTGCTTGATGGTGAACAGGCGCGAGACGAGGGCCGTTACGGTGTAGAGCAGGAACGCGGCGGAGAACCCGGCCGAGATCATCTCGATCGTGTAAGTGGTCGCGAACACTAGCACGATTCGACCGATGAACGCTGGAATCACGAGCAGCACGCCGATTGCAAAAAAGGATCGGGTGAGGCTAAGCGCGTAGAGCGAGGACATCAGGACCGCGGCCAGCGAAACAGTCATCAGAGCTTGCTCCAACTGATGACCCTGAATCACTGGCGCGAGACAGAGTAGCAGCAGTATCGCGAACAGCAGCACGGTGAAGCGGCCGGGAAGGTTGCGATGCGTCAGCCCGAACCATAGCTGTTGCTCGCGTGAGCGCAGCCTGCCCGGTGTTTTAGGTTCGTTCATGGTGCGAGGACCAGGCGAGGATTGAGATCTTTCGACTCCGGCAGCCTTCGCTCAAGATGACGGAAGGGAGCGGCAGCATCAGAGATCAAAACTCGAGCTGACGTCCATACTTCAACGCGGTGCTAAAGGGCGGCGAAGAGTGCGTTGAACAGCGTTGCGGCGCGGCCGTCGATAAGCGCGTCGGCACCCATCTGATTCATCGCGTAGCCGAAACCGACCCGCGCGTCGGGATCGGCGAATCCGATCGAACCGCCGGCGCCGGGATGGCCAAACGTATGCGGATTCGGACCGAGCGGGGTTTCCGGCGCGGTGAGGGCAAAGCCGAGGCCCCATCGCGTGACCGCGCCGAGCACGGCGTCGGGGCCGTAGGACTGCTCGGTGTGCGCGCGCTCGATGCTCTCGGGCGTCAGCACGCGGTAGCCATTCGTCGAGCCGCCGGTCGCGAGCGCGCCATAGAGGGCGGCGAGCGCACGAGCAGTGGCGTGGCCGTTGGCGGCGGGAACTTCCGCGCCGCGCCATTCGCGGCTGTTGATCAGGCGCGCATCGACGACCGGCCGCGGATTGGCGATCGCCTTGAAGGTCACGCCTTCGGGATCGGCCGCCATCTCGGCGAGCGGATTAGGGGGCGCGTTGGGCGGCGGCGGGGGCGCATCGACCAGATCGGCGATTCGCGGGTCGAAGCTAGCATCGACTCCGATGTGAATGTCGAGATTCAGCGGCGCGGTGAGTTCGTCGCGAAGATAGGCGCCCGGAGTTTTGCCGGTGATACGCCGAATCACTTCGCCGACCAGGTACCCAAAGGTGATCGCGTGATAGCCATGTTTGGAGCCGGGCTCCCACCACGGTTGCTCTGCCGCGAGCGCGTTACACATCGCGGACCAATTCCAGTATGCGTCGGCGGGCAGTTGCTTGCGGACGGCGGGCACGCCGGCGCGATGACTCAGCAGAAATTTGACGGGAATTTTTTCTTTGCCGGCTTGCGCGAACTCGGGCCAATATTTCGACACGGGGGCATCGAGAGCGAGCTTGCCCTGATCGACCAGGCGATGGGCGCAGATGGCGGTGATGCCCTTGGTGGTCGAATAGACTTTCACCAGCGTGTCGCGATTCCACGGCCGCGACTTCGCCTTGTCGGCATGACCAGCCCACAGATCGATGACGGGCTTGCCGTCGATAGTAGCGGCGACGGACGCGCCGACTTCGAGCCCGCGATCGAAATTTTGTTCGAAGAGCTGCTTGACCTGCTTGAATTTCGGATCGCAGATACCTTGCGCTTGGGTGCTCATGTCAGCAACCTCCGAGGGCGAATCGCGCAACTATTAGAGAGACGCATAGATTGCATCGATCAGCGCGGTGGCTCGCGGATCGATCAGCAAGCTCGCCTGCATCCGGTTCATCGCATAGCCGAAGCCAATCTTCGCTTCCGGATCGGCGAAACCGAGCGAGCCGCCCGCGCCCGGATGGCCGAACGATTTCGGATTCGGCCCGAGCGACGCGCCCGGCTGCGACATCATGAAGCCGAGCGAGAAGCGGGTGCTCAGAGTCAACACAGCGTCGGCGCCGATCGATTGCTCGATCGAGCATCCCGCGACCGCATTTTTGGACATCACGTGTACGCCGTCGAGATCGCCGCCGCGAGCGAGAGCGCCGTAGATTCGCGCCAGCGATAGCGCCGTGCCGTGGCCATTGGCAGCCGGAATCTCCGCGCCGCGCCATGCACGCGAATTAGCGACACCGGGCTTCGACAGCACCGGCGGATTCATGAAAGCCTTGGCGGCGACGGAGTCTGGATTTTTCGCGATGTCGGCAAACAGATTCGGCTCGCCGGGAGCGGGCGGCGGCGACGGAATCAAATCGGAGACGCGCGCATCGTTTTTGGCGTCAAGGCCGATGTGGAGATCGAGCTTGAGCGGGCCGGCGATTTCGTCACGCAGATAAACCCCCGGCGTCTTGCCGGTGATGCGATGGATTACTTCGCCGACGAGCCAGCCGAAAGTCAGCGCGTGATAGCCATGCTTGGTGCCGGGCTCCCACCACGGCTCCTGCGCGGCGAGCGCGGCGGCCATCGTGTTCCAGTGGTAGATCGCATCGTCGTCGAGGGTCTTCGCGACGGCGGGCAATCCAGCGCGATGACTCAGCAGATAGCGCACCGGCATTTTTTCCTTGCCGGCCTGGCCGAACTCGGGCCAGTAGCGAGTGACGGGCGCGTCGAGATCGAGCAAGCCCTTATCGACGAGCCGATGCGCGCAGATCGCGGTGATGCCTTTGGTGGTCGAGTAGAGATTGACCAGCGTGTCGCGGTTCCACGGCTGGGTCTTGGCCTTGTCGGAATGCCCGCCCCAGAGATCGACGACGGTCTTGCCGTCGAGGGTGACCGCGGCGCCGGCGCCGAGTTCATTGCGCAGCTCGAAATTTTCGGCGAATGCGTCCTTGACGCGATTGAATTTTGGATCGCAGGTACCTTCGATTTTTACTGCCATGATTGCTCTCCTTGCTTGTCTCTTTCGACCTTGCCGGTCCCGGCGCGCGCGGGCAACGCCGGCCACGACGAACCTTGGTCATATCACGCAATCGAAATCGCGACCAAGCGCTCGGTGAGCGTCCGCGTTGCGAATGAAAAAACGGGATGGCCGGGCAAGATCGTTCAGTACAAAAAGTTCACAAACTATCGGGTCGCACTGGCGCCAGATTCCCAGGGAAATAGTTAAGGAGGAGGCGCTGCGCGGGAATCAGGAGTTTGATCAGGCGGCGGCTCGTCGGGAGGCGGACCCGCCGTCGCGTCGGGAGTCGTATCGGGCAGAATCACCGGTTCGGGGAAGTCGGAGGTGACGTTGCAGCAGAGCAGATAGCTGCTGCCGGCGCGCGGTTGCGCGTTGTAGGCTTGCAGGCTGCCGTCCGCCTGCACCTTCACCGCCTGATAGCTGGTCGAGCCCGAGTCGCGCTCGATTTGAAAGACGTAATAGCTGCCGCGATCGAGCGGCTCGGGCGTGCCTTCGTCGGGAATGATCTGGCTGAAGTGCGGCGGCAGTTTCGAGTACTCGATGCTTTTGACGGCGTACTTGGTTTTGCCCATCCCGGTGAGCGAGCCGAGTGTGCTCTCGGTGGTTTTGAATTCCCAGATCGGCACGCCGCCGTCGAATCGCACGACGGTTTCGGTGTGCGCCGCGTCGCGCTGTTTGTTGGTGATTACTTCGGCGCCGAAGAATTTGATCACGGTGGCGCGGACCAGCGAATCGCCGGGACGTTTGTAGGTGACCGCGACGTTGGCGACCGGTGGAGGCAGCGGTTCGCCGGTGGCGGACTGATCGCTATCGTCGAGGTCGGCGTCATCGCTGCTGAAGAAGGATTTCACGTAGGAGCATCCGGCGAGCGCGATCGCGAGCAGCAGCATCGAAAGGAGCGTCGCGACGGCAGCGATCAGTCGGTTGCGCGGGCGAGATGGAGGACCGGAAAAAAAACTCATCGTGACTCCCGGCGGCGGGAAAAGCACGAGAACGCTTTGTACATCAGCATGCTGGTCGGATAATCTCTGCGGCGAGTGGCAAGCCGGGATTCGAGCGAAAAGATTGGACTTCGTCCCCTGCTAATTTACGCGCAGGCGCAGACCGGTCTCAACCTGTGCGCGACGCTGCTCGGCCTTCATCTGCTTTATTTCTATACCGATCGCAAGGGGCTCTCTCCAGCGCTGACGGGGCTTGCATTTTTCCTGGCGCTGGTGCTGGACGCCGTGACCGATCCGCTGGTGGGCAACATTTCGGATCGCGCGCGATTTCGCAATGGGCGGCGGCGTCCGTTTTTCGCGGCGGCGATTCCG
>NZ_JAUSKL010000107.1 GCF_030646925.1 Candidatus Binatus sp.
GATCGGGATGATCCCGGGGACGATCCTGTTCGCGTTTCTGGGCGACGCACTGTGGCATCCGCTGTCGGCGAAGTTCGTGCTGGCGGTGCTGCTGATCGGAACGTCGGTGGGATGCGGCGAACTTTATCGGCGCTGGTCGAACCTCCGGTTCGACGACTAGCGGCTAACCCGCCGGTGCCCAGAGACCGCAGATTATTGTTCGATCCGTCGCCGCGTATTACATTTAAGGCATGAAACGCGACGTCGTAACTGTTCGTCTCGACAGCGACCTGAAGCCGTTGCTTGAAAAAGCGGTTCGACGATCGGGCAGAACGCGCAGCGAGATCGTCCGCGAAGCGCTCCGGCGTCATCTGCTGATTCTTCAGTTCGAACAAATCCGGAATCGTGTGATGCCGTTGGCTGAGGCGCGCGGCTACCTGATCGACGAGGACATCTTCAAAGACGTTTCGTGAGAGTCTTCTTCGACACGAACGTGCTGGTCAGCGCGTTCGCAACGCGAGGGCTTTGTCGCGATTTGGTCGCACGCGTCATCCGAGAACACGAGTTGCTGACGTCGGAGGTAGTGATCAAGGAAGTTCGGCGCCTACTCAAACGAAAGCTGAAGGTCAATGACGTCACAATCGAAGAGACCGAGGCGTTTCTGCGCAACTTTCACGTCGAGACGCGGACTGAGGATCTTCCCGCCATTTCATCAACGACAAAAGCGATCTCGAGGTGTTGGGCTCAGCCGTGGCCGCCCGCGCGGAAGTCTTCATAACAGGAGACCGCGAACTGCTTGAACTTGGCAAGTCAATTCGCGGTCTCGACATTCTCGAACCGCGCGGCTTCTGGGAGCGAAGCCGCGGTCGCAAGCGGTAACTTTCGATTTCCTTAAGTGCCGGATTCCCAGCTCGCGAGATACTTCTTCTGCTCGGCGGTGAGGGTGTCGAGCTTGATGCCCATCGCGGCGAGTTTCACCGCGGCGACGTCCTGCTCGATCTCGACCGGCACTTCATGGACCTTTATTTCCAGATGCTTGGCCTTGGCGGCCCATTCGGAAGCCATCGCCTGCGTGGCGAAGCTCATGTCCATGACCTGCGCGGGATGACCCTCTGCGCACGCGAGGTTAACCAACCTGCCCTCGCCCAAAACGTAAACGACGCGGCCGTTCGACAGATGATACGCATCGACGTTGCGGGTGACGTTCTTCTCGACTTTCTTCGCGGTGTCGGTCAAATAGGCCATGTCGATCTCGACGTCGAAATGGCCCGAGTTGCTGAGGAACGCGCCGTCACGCATCAGGCCGAAATGAACCGACGAGAGCACGTGCTTGTCGCCGGTGGCGGTGATGAAGATGTCGGCGACTTTCGCAGCGTCGATCATTTTCATCACGCGGAAACCGTCCATCGCGGCTTCGAGCGCGCGAATCGGATCGACTTCGGTTACGATCACGTCGGCACCGAGTCCGCGAGCGCGCGATGCGATACCGCGGCCGCAATAGCCGTAGCCTGCGACGACGATGACCGAGCCGGCGATAAGCACGCCGGTCGCGCGGATGATTCCGTCGAGCGTAGATTGGCCGGTGCCGTAGCGATTGTCGAACAGATGCTTGGTTTGCGCGTCGTTCACTGCCACGACGGGGATTTTCAGCGCGCCGTCCTTGGCCATCGCACGCAGCCGGATGACGCCGGTGGTGGTCTCCTCCATGCTCGCTTTGACCTGCTCGGCAAGGCTCGCGTATTCGGTGTGGAGGAGACTTACGAGATCGGCGCCGTCGTCCATCGTGATGGTGGGATGGCGTTCGAGCACTGCGCGCAGATGGCTGTAATAGGTATCGCGATCCTCGCCGTGAATTGCGTAGGTGGGGATGTCGTACTGATCGACCAGTGCGGCGGCGACATCATCCTGGGTCGAGAGCGGATTCGAGGCGCAGGCGAACACCTCGGCGCCGCCCGCTTTCAAAGCGCGCAGCAGGTTGGCGGTTTCACAGGTGATATGCAGACAGGCTCCGAGGCGCTGGCCCTTCAGCGGCAGTTCCTTGGCAAAACGATCGCGGATTCGCCGCAACACGGGCATCTGCTTGTCGGCCCATTCGATTCGCTTGCGGCCCGCTTCCGCGAGTCCGAGATCGTGAACATCGTATTCCGGCAGGGTGGAGTTGGCGCGGGCTTTGGGCATGACTTTACGCTTGGCGGCAGTCGTCGACATCTTGGTAAATCTCCGGGAAATCTTTCGTTGTTGAGGCGTGCGGATCCGGCTAGCGGCCGTTTCGACCGAACGCATTCTTAAGTTGCTCGGCCATGTCGGTGCGCTCCCACGGGAAAAATCCGTCCACGGGAGGACGGCCGAAATGCCCGTACGCGGCGGTCGATTGATAGATTGGGCGCTTTAGATTCAAGGTTTTGATAATGCCCGCGGGGCGAAAATCGAACAGCTCGCGCAGCGTGGCCGAGAGCTTTTCTTCGGACACCGTGCCGGTATCGAACGTATCGATCAGCAGCGAGACTGGTTCAGCGACGCCGATCGCGTAAGCGACCTGGATTTCGCATTTGGTCGCGAGGCCGGCTGCGACGACGGTTTTCGCGACGTGGCGCGCCATGTAGCAAGCCGAGCGATCTACTTTGCTCGGGTCTTTGCCCGAGAACGCGCCGCCACCGTGACGGCCGTAGCCGCCGTAAGTATCGACGATGATCTTGCGGCCGGTGAGTCCGCAATCGCCGTGCGGTCCGCCGATTACGAAGCTGCCGGTCGGGTTGACGTGATACACCGTGTCGCGCGTGAGGTACTGCGCGGGGATGGTCTTTTTGATCACTTCTTCGATCATCGATTCGCGAATCGTTTGGTACTTCACGTTAGGCGAATGCTGAGTCGAGATGACGACCGCGGTGACTTCGACCGGGCGGTTATCGACGTAGCGAACGGTGACCTGGCTTTTGGCGTCGGGGCGCAGGAAATCGACCTTCTTCGACTTGCGCATCCGGGTGAGGTTTTCCATCAGGCGATGAGCCATCGCGATCGGCAGCGGCATCCGCTCGGGCGTCTCGTCGCACGCGAAACCGAACATCAGGCCCTGGTCGCCGGCGCCCTGTTCCTTGTGCAGTCCCTCGCCCTCGGTCACGCCTTGGGAAATATCGGGCGACTGCGGCTCGATCGCGGTGAGGACTGCGCACATATTGCCGTCGAAACCGACGTCGGCGTTGTCGTAGCCGATACCAATCGCGGTCTTGCGGGCGATATCGACGAAATCGGGGTGTCCTTTGCTGGTGATCTCACCGGCGAGCACGATTAGTCCGGTCTTGGTGAGGGTCTCGAGCGCGACGCGTGAGTTGGGATCTTCCTTGAGGAGAGCATCGAGGACGGCATCCGAGATCTGGTCGCACATTTTATCGGGATGACCCTCCGAGACGGACTCGGAGGTGAACAGGAAATTCTTCAACGGCATTCGCGGTAGCTCCTTGGCAAGAGGTTGCGGGCGCGCCACGGCCGACAGTAATTCAACCTGGCAAACTGGGTCGCGGCACTGAGTTCGTTCAAGTCAGTTAGATTCAACGCATCGCAGCAGCGAAGTTCGCTGCTATGCGGGCGGCATTGCGGCTGTGGACGAATGATATAACTGACCGATTGGGCAGGGTCAAGGTCCATTAGCTGCTTCAAGGCGCACAAAAGCCAAAGCAGTTCATTCTTCGCCGAAGCGGTTTTCGAATAAGTCCTGCACCGCTTTTAGCGCTTCGCGAGCGTCGGCACCTTCGGTGCGCAGCTTCAGTTTCGAGCCAATCCCGGCGCCGAGCATGATAATCGAGGTGACGCTCTTGGCGTTGGTCATGGTTTTGCCGCGGCCGATCATCACTTGCGAGGAGAACTTTGAGGCGGTTTGCGCAAGGGTCGATGCTGCGCGCAGATGCAGCCCGAGCCGATTCTTCACCTCCACAGTCGCCTCCGCCACGTTCACGCCTTTACGATAAAGGTATCCGCGTGCGCGGTAAACGGGGCGGGCGGGCGATTCTCGCCGCATTATGCCGCGGGCACGATCGTGAGGCCGGTTACGCTACGAACCATTGCGTCCGTTAGGGGAGCGGCCGTCGTCGCCTTCGGTCGTCTTTATGATTTGCCCGGCGAACAAGTCGCGCAGCCGCGCCTCGATTGCGGGATCGCGCGTGGTCTTTTCGCGGCGCCGCCAACTGGTAAGCGGGATGACTGCCTTGGCCATATTGCGATGCCCGCCGGCGCTGCCGATATCGCCGAACAGAGTCTTTACCAGTTCACCGGCGTTGGCGCGGCCCATCCCATGATTGCGGACGCTGATGACGAGATTTTTGCCGAGCTTGCCGGCCACGGCGACCCACTCGACTCCTTCGAACTGGAGGCAGAAGTCGGCCATCTGCACAATCAGATCATCGCGTTCGACGCGGCCAAGATTAAGCACGATCAACTTGTCCTCGACCACCATCCGCTTCATCGCGCGGCCTAAAATCTGCGCGAAACTCAGCGGCAGTTCGGGCCGATCGATCTGGCGCATCAGATTGTAATTTGCCAGCGGCGTGAGATGCGTGAACGCCTGCAGGTCGTCCTCGGTGACGCGCCGCGAAAGCATCAGGGTGTCGCTGCGGATGCCGTAGAGCAGCGCGGTCGCGAGGCGTTCGCTGATGCGCTCATCGGCGGTCATCAGGTACTCGGTCATGATGGTGGCGGTGGCGCCGTAGCGAACACGGACATCCTCGAACGGCGCGTTGCCGGAGTCGTAACCGGGATGATGATCGATCACGATATCGGCGCGGGGAATTTTTTCGCCGAAGAACGGCGGCTGCACGTCGACCATCGCGATCTTGTCGAAGGTGTCGAGTTCTTCGGTGGTCGCCTGGGCGATCTCGATTTCGAGCAGATGCACCATCGTGCGGTTTTCGGGGCGGGTGACGGGAGTGAAGGAAAAGATCGGCGTGGTCTGCTTATTGCGCCCGAGCAGCGTGCGCAGCGCCATCGCGCTCGACATCGCGTCGGGGTCGGGATCGTCCTGGAGCAGAATCGCGACGCGATCACCCTCGCAGACCATCGCACGCAGTTCCTTGATTTTCTGTTTGGTAAAAGCTGGGTCCATTTAGGATTGGGATGAAGTTCTGCGCGGCCGAGGTCGAACTATCGGCGGATCAGATGCGGGTTGTCGGCGAAGCAGGCGGCGGTCGGAAATGACCGGCAACTATAGGGTTCGTCGGAATCGGCGAGAATCATCGGATTTCGGGGATTATCACAGCGCAAAGATCTGACGCAATGATGTATGATAGCAGGTTATATGGATCCGTCCGAATCTCATCCGACTAAATTCAACTGCGCGATTTGCCGGCGGCCGACGGCGGAATGGCTGATGCGCATCTTGGTCGAGGATATTGCCGGCTTTCGGCAGGAAGCGCTGATTTGCGCTAATTGCGCGGTCAAACTGCGCCTCGCGTCCGAAAAAATGCGCGACCTGCAAATCGATCCGTGGGTGCACGAGGCGGTGGCGGCCGTTTTGCGCGGCGATCAATCGGAACAGGAAAACGGCTAGCGATGGCGGGTGCGGGCAAAAACGAATCACAGGCGCCGGCGGTCTCAGGCGCGACGCTATGGCCGCGCGAGGAAGCGGAGCGGCTCCGCGAGCGGGTGTCGTCGTACGAGGCATCGCGGCCGGTGATTTTTCAAAGCGGCTTCGGACCGTCGGGATTGCCGCATCTCGGCACGATGTGCGAAATCCTGCGGCCGTCGTACGTGCGCCACGCATTCGGGAAGATCGAACCGTCGCGGCCGACGCGGCTGATCGTTTTCATCGACGACATGGACGGGCTCCGCAAAGTGCCGGAGAACGTGCCGCGCCGCGAAGAAATCGCGCAGCATCTCGGCCAGCCGGTGTCGAAGATTTCCGATCCGTTCGGATGCTGCGCCAGTTTTTCGGAGCACATGGTCGGCCTGCTGACAAAATTTCTGGAGCCGGTCGAAGTCGAGTACGAACTGATCCGGTCGTCGGAGATGTATTCGGCGGGACGCTTCGATGAGGCGCTCAAGCTGATCCTCGAAAAGCATCAGGCGATCACCGCGATCATCACGCCGACGCTGCGCGAGGAAAATCGCGCGGGATGGTCGCCGTTCATGCCGCTTTGTCCGCGCTGCGGGCAGGTAATCGAGCGCAGGGTGACGGCGTATCACGTCGAGCGCGCGGCGATCGAGTTCGTCTGCGAGAAGAGCGCGGGCGGCGTTGCCGGATGCGGCTTCAGCGGCGAGCAATCGGTGCTGGGCGGCAAAGCGAAGGTGCAGTGGAAAGTCGATTGGGCGCTCAGATGGTACGCGCTCGCAGTCGATTACGAACTTTACGGCAAGGACCTCACCGATTCGGCGCGCCTGTCGGGACAAATCCTGCGCGTGCTCGGCGGCAATCCGCCGCTGGGGTTTCCGTTCGAGATGTTTCTCGACGAAGAGGGGCGCAAGGTATCGAAGTCGATTGGGCGCGGCGTGACGGTCGAGCAATGGACGCGCTACGCGCCGATCGAAGTGCTGAAGATGTTCCTGCTGCAGAATCCGCGGCGCGCACGGAAATTGTTTCTCGGCTCGATTCCGCAATACGTCGATGAATTCCTCGGCGCGCTGCGCGAGCACGCCAACGCGGATGAAGCCGCGCAGAAAAGCTCGGCGCTCGAGTTCGTGCTACAGAAAAATACGCCGCGAAGATTCAACAGCGATCTCAGTTTCGGGATGATGATGAACCTGGTCGCGACGCTGGGAAGTTCGGATCGCGATTTCATCTGGAAATATCTGACCAGCTACGACACGGCGATCGCGGGCGACGCGGAGACCGAAGCGATGGCGCGCACTTTGATCGAGTGCACGCTGAATTTCTACGCGGATTTTATCGAGCCGACGAAGCAGGCATACGCGCCGACCGGCGTTGAGCGGGAGCAGTTGCAGAGCCTCGTCGAGTTTCTCGGAGAGCATCGGGACGCGAGCGCCGAGGAGATCGAGAAGAAGATTTATGATCTCGGGCGCGAGAATTACGACAAGCCGGGCAAGATTTTTCCGCTGATGTATCGATCGATCCTGGGGCAGGAGAGGGGCCCGCGCCTGGGCGCGTTTATCAGGCTCGCGACGCCGGCGCGCGTGCTCGAGTTGCTCGACGCCACGCTCGCCCGTTCCGCCTAGACGAATTCGGCGAAGACGGAGTCGGCCATTTCGAGGCCGCGATCGGTAAGCTTGATACGGCCGCGATCGAGCGTGAGCAATCCGTCGTTGAAGAGCGGAGTGGCGGTCGCGCCGAAGATACATTCGAAGTTGCGGCCGAAGCGATCATGGAAATCGCGGAGCGCAAAGCCGTCGCGGAGCCGCAGATTCAGGAACACGAACTCGCCCTGCGAACTGGTCTCATCGACGTTTTCGGAGCCAGCCTCGGCGAGGCCGCGCTCTTCGATCGCCGCGATGTAGCGCGCCGGGAATTTTTCATTCCACCATCGCCGTCCGCCTTGACCGTCGCGAGCATAGCTATGCGCGCCGGCGCCGATTCCGATGTAACTTTCGCCGCGCCAGTAAGCGAGATTGTGGCGCGCTTCGTGGCCGGGCGGCGCGTAATTCGAGATTTCGTACATCGGGTAGCCGCGGCGCGGAATTTCCTCGCGCACGGTCGCATACATCGCGGCCTGCTCGTCGGTCGGCAACTGCTTGATTCGTCCACGCTTCAAGTCGGTGAAAAAAGCGGTGCCTTCCTCGAAGGTCAGGTTGTAGGCGGAAATGTGATCGGGCTCGAGCCCGACGGCTGACTCGATATCGAACAAAATGTCGGCGACGGTCTGGCCGGGGACGGCGAAGATCAAGTCGAGGTTGAGGCGATCGAAGCCGGCGCGATGCGCCAGTTTGGCGGCCTCGCGCGTTTCGTCGGCGGTGTGGATGCGGCCGAGGAATTTCAGCGTGGCATCGTTGAACGATTGCGCGCCGAAGCTGATGCGATTGACGCCCGCCGCGCGCATCCCGCGCAATTTTTCAGCGTTGACGGTGCCGGGATTTGCTTCGAGCGTGATCTCTGCGCCGGAATCGATTCCGAAAATTCGCGCGGCTGCGTCGATAATCGCGCCGATTGATTTTGGATCGAACAGCGACGGAGTGCCGCCGCCAAAAAAGATCGTCTTGATGCGTTCGCCGGCAAACGGCGCCATCGCGGCGCGACGCTCGAGTTCAGCAATCAGCGTGGCGGTGTATTGATGCTCGGGCCACGACGCGGCGGCGTGCGAATTGAAATCGCAATACGGGCACTTGGACTGGCACCACGGAATATGGACGTAGAGTGAGAAGCTCACGCGAACATTGTAGCCGTCCGCGCGCGCTGCGGCATCAGCAGAAGAGGGGGTGCTACAACATGGTGGAGGCGGTCGTTATACTGCCGATCGCGAGAGCGGGACTTGTCTGAAATAGCCTCAAAACACACAAAAAACGCGGTTGCGTTATCCGATGGTTCGGAGATGGAAGCGTCGGCGATCGCGGACGCGCAAGCGCAAAACGAATCGGGCAACGCGAGCGGCGAGGCTGGCGGATCGACGGCAAATCGCGCGGGCACGATCGCGGGCGGCGTGCTGCTCAGCCGCATCGCAGGGCTGATTCGCGACAGCATTTTCGCGCACTACCTCGGCAACTCCGCGACCGCCGACGCGTTTAAGGCCGGCTTCCGCATCCCGAATATTTTGCAGAATCTGTTTGGCGAGGGCGTGCTGTCGGCGTCGTTCATCCCCGTGTACGGAAAATTGCTTGGCGAGGGCGATACCGAAACTGCCGACATGGTGGCATGGGGCGTCGGCGCGATTCTGACGCTTGGAGTTTCGGTGCTGGTCGCGCTCGGGGTGATGGTGACGCCGTATCTGATCGACGTGATCGCGCCGGGCTTCGAGGGCGACAAACGCGAGTTGACGATCCAGATCGTGCGCATCCTGTTTCCGGGCGCGGGCTTGCTGGTGATCTCGGCGTGGTTCCTCGGCGTGCTGAACAGTCATCACAAATTTTTTATTTCATACACGGCGCCGGTTGCGTGGAACGTCGCGATGATCGCGGCGCTCTTGTGGTACGGACCGCGGCGGTCGCAGGATGGGCTCGCGATCGCGATCTCGTGGGCGTCAGTGGTTGGCTCGGCGCTGCAAATCGCGGTGCAGGCGCCGGCGACGATGGCGCTGCTGAGCAAGCATCGGATCGATTTCGCGCGCGTCGCGGCGCCGCTGCGCGCGGTGTTTCGTAATCT
The DNA here is from genome assembly GCF_030646925.1 of Candidatus Binatus sp. NCBI lineage: Bacteria > Candidatus Binatota > Binatia (SeqCode) > Binatales (SeqCode) > Binataceae (SeqCode) > Binatus (SeqCode) > Binatus sp. (SeqCode). The sequence continues at coordinate 9,212 of NZ_JAUSKL010000107.1, forward strand.
GACGCCGGTCGTCGCGAGCCGCGGAGTCGTCAACCTGACGACCTACGTCGATAACGTGCTCTCGAGCTTGCTGCCGACCGGCGCGGTCGCAGCGCTCAACTACGGGCAGTTGCTCTACATGATGCCGATCAGTCTGTTCGGCTACTCGGTCGCGGCGTCGGAGTTGCCGGCGATGTCCCGCGCGGCGGGCGCGATGCCCGAGCAGATGAACGCGATTTTGCGCACGCGGCTGAACCACGGGCTGCGCCAGATTGCGTTCATGGTGATTCCGTCGTCGGCGGCGTTCCTGATTCTTGGCGACGTGATCGTCGCGCTGATTTACCAATCCGGCGCGTTCACGCACAGCGATTCAATTTACGTGTGGGGCGTGGTCGCGGGCTCGGGAATCGGACTGCTCGCCGCGACGATGGGGCGACTTTACAACTCCGCGTTCTACGCATTGTTCGATACGCGGACGCCGCTCAGGTTCGCGATGATTCGCGTCGCGCTGACGCTGGTGCTCGGTTACCTGTGCGCGATTCCGCTGCCGCACCTGATCGGCATCGCGCAAAAATGGGGAGTCGCGGGACTGACGGCGTCGGCGGGCGTCGCGGGATGGGTCGAGTTCGCGCTGCTGCGGGCCTCGTTGAACAAGCGGATCGGATGGACCGGGCTCGAGCAATCGTATCTCGCCAGGCTGTGGACGTTGTCGATCGGCGCCGCGATTCTCGCGTTCGGGTTGAAACTCCGAATCGCGGGACTCGGTCCGCGGATCGGCGGCCTCGCGATTCTTTCAGTGTACGGCGGAATCTATCTGCTGGGCGCGTGGATGATGAAAATGCCGGAACTGCGACTGATAGTCGCGCAGATCACGCGCCGGTTCGGGGCGCGCGCAAACGATCGATCACTGCGGTAGTGCTGCGCCCGTCGAGCATCGGCGCCAGCGCGACTCGTCCGCCGCGCGATTCGACGAACGCCTGGCCATCGACGGTTTTGCCGCGCCAATCATCGCCCTTGATCAAAACGTCGGGCTTGACGGCGCGAATGATCTTCTCCGCGCGGGCGTCGTCGAAAATCACGACGTAATCGACCGCCTCCATCGCCGCGAGGATGCGCGCGCGCTCACTCGACGGATAGATCGGTCGCGCGTCGCCTTTGATCGCGCGCACGCTGCGATCGCTGTTGAGGCCAACCACCAGCAAGTCGGCCTGCGCGCGCGCGAATGCGAGACTCTGCACGTGACCCGCATGCAGCAAATCGAAGCATCCGTTGGTAAACGCGATTCGGCGGCCAGCGCGACGCTCGCGCTCGAGCACGCTCTTGAGTTCGTCGAGCGACAGGATCTTATGCTCGTAGCTGCTGTGAACGGGGCTCAGCGCGCGGGCGAGATCGTCGCGCGTGATCACTTCGGTGCCGAGGCGCGTGACCTCGATGCTGGCGGCGAGATTCGCGATGCGCGCGGCGGATGAATAGCCGAGTCCGGCGATCGAGAACATCCCGAACACGCTCAGCACCACATCGCCGGCGCCGGTCACGTCGTACACGTCGCGCGGCGCGGTCGGCACGTAAGTGTCATGGCCGCCGCGTTCGGCGAGATACATGCCGTCGCGATCGAGCGTGATGAGACACGCTTCGAGGCCGAGTTTGCGGACCAGGGTCTCGGCGGCTTTGCGCCATTCGTCGCGATCGGTCAGATGCATCCCGGTTGCCAGTTCGGTTTCGAAGCGATTGGGCGTGAGCGCGGTGGCGCCGCGATAAATGGAAAAATCAGACGTGCGGCGCGGATCGACGATCACCGGGATGCCGCGTTTGCGACCGCCGTCGATCAGCGCGCGCAGCACGGCCGGCGTGAGCATCCCCTTGTCGATGTCGGAAATCAGCACGCCGTCGACGCGTTGCAATTCCGCCGCGATGCGCTTGATCAGTTCTCGTTCACGTACGGCGCTCAGCGGGCGCGGATCTTCTTCATCGACGCGCAGCAGTTGTTGCGTCCCGCGATGCGCTGCCTGCACGGAACCGAGCATCCGATCCTTGACAGTGGTGGGACGATCGGGATCGGTGAGCATCGCGCGCGTCGCGATTCCGAGAGCGGCAAAGATTTCGCGCAGCAGGCGGCCATTGCGATCGCTGCCGACGACGCTGAGCGCGGAAACGTCGGCGCCGAGCGCGCGCAAATTCGCCATCACGAAACCCGCGTTGCCCGGGCGCTCCTCGCGGCGCTGCACGCGCAAAATTGGAATCGGCGCCTCGGGCGAGATGCGCGAAACGTCGCCCCAGATGTACCGGTCGAGGATCACTTCGCCCGCGACCATCACGCGGAGCGGCTTGAGCGCGGGCAGAGTCGGGCGATCGGAATTGACATTCGCAGGTGAAGGCGGTTTGTGTCGGGCCATGATGCGAGATGATACAGCGCGGTCGGGGCAGCGTTAAATGCGCCCGCGGCCGTTCGCGAGCACGACACCAACTTTTGTCATTCTGAGCGAAGCGAAGAATCCCGGATCTTTTTTTTCCGTTGGGCACGATCCTGCACCCTCACCGCCTCGACGCTTCGCGCCTCGGCCGCCTCTCCCGCAAAAAAGCGGGCGAGGCAAAGAGGGGGCGAATCAGCGGATCGCGAAGCCGCCGTCAACGCAGATGGTCGCGCCGGTCACGAAGTCGGATGCGTGCGAGGCGAGAAAAATCGCGGCGCCGGCCATCTCCTCGGGCTTGCCGAAGCGCCCGGCGGGCGTGCGCGTGATGATTTCCTCGAAAAATTTGCCGGACTGCGCAGGCACTGTGAGGTCTGTATCGATCCATCCGGGGATGAGCGCGTTGACCTGGATATTGTGCGGCGCGAGTTCGATCGCGAGCGTTTTCGTCGCTTGCACGAGTCCGCCCTTGGCCGCGGCGTACGCGATTCCGCTTTGCGCGCCGAAAATCGAGTATTCGCTTGCGATGTTGATGATCTTGCCGCGCTGGTGTTGCGCCATCGATTGCGCCGCTATCTGCGAGAGGAAAAAGCACGAACTCAGATTGGTCTCGACGACGCGGTCCCAATCCTCGGCGCGGAACTTCATCGCGCCGCGCATCACGGCGATACCGGCGTTGTTCACGAGGATCGATACGGGGCCGAGTTTGCGCTCGACGTTTTCCATCGCGGGGCGGAGCTGATCGCGCTGGGTGACATCGAGCTTGAGTGCGATCGCCGGGACGCCGAGACGCTCGAGTTCGGCGAGCACGCCGCGATTCTTGTCTTCGTTGCGCGCGAGGATCGCCACCGCGGCGCCGGCTTCCGCGAATCCGAGCGCGATTCCGCGGCCGATTCCACCGTTGCCACCGGTGACGACAGCGACGTTTCCGCTCAAGTCGAACATTTTTGGCGCAGCCATGATTTCACCACCAACTCCGCGATAGAATCGAAAATCGAAATCGAAAACATATCAGCGAATGAAAAATCCGCCATCGACGAGAATATCGGCGCCGGTGACGAAGTTCGACGCCTGCGACGCGAGGAATATCGCCGCGCCCGCCATCTCGGACGGCTCGGCGAAACGGCCGGCGGGCGTGCGCGTGATCATCTCTTCCTTGATCGCGGCGTAGCGCGGATCGTTGCGAATCCAGTCGGTCATGTCGGTGGTGGTCCAGCCGGGCGCGAGCGAATTGACCTGGATATTGTGCGGCGCAAGCTCGATCGCGAGGCATCGCGTGAGCTGCAACAGGCCGCCCTTGCTCACGCCGTACGACGGATAAATCGGCGTGCCCTTGAAACCGCCGATGCTCGCGACGTTGATGATCTTGCCGGCGTGGCGCGGAATCATCGACTGGGCTGCGTATTTCGACAGCAGAAAGCACGACGTGAGATCGGTTTCGATCACCGAATCCCAGTCTTCTTCGGTGTGATCGAGCAGGCCCTTCAGCACGGCGAACGCGGCGTTGTTTACCAGGATGTCGAGCGGGCCAAGCTTGCGTTCGATATCGTCGAGGGCGGGCTTCAGGAGCTTGCGATTCGAAACGTCGAGCCGCGTCGCCATCGCGGACACGCCGATTTTCTGCAACTCCGCGAGCGTCGAGTCGTTGCGTTCCTGGTTGCGGCCGATGATCGCGACCGACGCGCCAGCCTCGGCCAGTCCGAGCGCGATCCCGCGCCCGATGCCGCCGTTGCCGCCCGTAACCAGGGCAACCTTACCGCTCAGATCGAACATTTTCGGATTGGGCATTCGAGATTCCTCCAAGGGGAAATCAGGCAAGCGTGCGCTGACGGCGGGCTCAGCAGATAGACAGTGCGTGCTGATGGCTTCTATATTGGGCTTTCGCGCCCGCCGCAACTTAAGCTCGCGAGCGGCGGCGACAATTCAAACACAGGAAAAAGAACAAATGGGATTACGGACGGCTGAGCAATACAAGAATTCGCTGCGCGATGGGCGCGCAGTGTTTTTTCGGGGCGAGAAAGTCGCCGATGTCACCGCGCATCCGGTGATCGGAATCGCGGTCGAGCACGCGGCGCTCGATTACCGCATGGCCGACGACCCGAAGTATCGCGAGCTGGCAGTGGTGAAAGAAGGCGGCGACGAATACAGCCGCTATTTTCATATCCCCAGAAACAGCGACGATTTGCTCAAGCGCAGCGCGCTGATCGCGGCCTCGACGCGCGAGGGCGCAACGCTGGTGGTTCTGATCAAGGAGATCGGAACCGACGCGCTGCTGGCGCTGAATATCATCGGCGAGCGGATGGCCGCGGCGGGCAAGCCTGAATACAAGGAACGAATTCACAACTACTATCGCAACTGCCGCGACAATGACTTGGCGATCGCGGTGGCGCAGACCGACGCGAAGGGCGATCGCGCGCTCGGGCCCACCCAGCAGGATCATCCGGATTATTACGTGCGCATCGTCGAGGAGCGGCCGGACGGGATCGTCGTGCGCGGCGCGAAGGTGCATACCAGCGTATCGACCAATACCAATGAAGTGATCGTGCTGCCGACGCGGGCGATGCGCGCGGAAGACAAGGCCTATGCGGTCGCGTTTGCGCTGCCGATCAACACGCCGGGCCTGAAACTGATCGCGTCACCGCACGGCTCGAGTCACAAAAACGAATTCGAGCATCCGCTGAGCGCGCGCCACAAGATGATGGAGACGCTGACGGTGTTCGACGACGTGTTCGTGCCGAAGGAGCGCGTGTTCCTGCAGGGCGAGATCGAGTTCGCAGGATTGCTCGCGCTGACGTTCGTGCGGTTCCATCGCTTCACCGCGGTATCGTACAAGCTGCCGTTGCTCGAACTGATGTGCGGTGCGGGCTTCGCAGTCGCGGAGGCCAACGGAATTTCGCGCGCGGGTCACGTGCGCGACAAGCTGACGCATCTGGCGGCGTATCACACCACGGTGCGCGGATTGATCGAGCATGCGGCGCGCACCTGCACCATCGAAGACGGCGTCGCGGTGCCGAATACGTTGCTGACCAACGTCGCGAAATATCACTTCGCGCACAACTATCATCAGGCGGTGCAAATCGTGCAGGACCTCGCGGGCGGCCTGCTCGTGACGGCGCCGGCGGCCGAAGATCTCACCAGCGAAGCGACCCGCGAGTATGTGCTGAAATACATGGGCGGCGCGAAGGGCTTCGATGCGGAGAAGCGGCTCCGATTGCTCAACCTGGTGAGCGATCTGACCTCGTCGGAATTTGGCGGATATCAGGAAGTGCTCGCGGTCCATGCCGAGGGCGGTTTCGAAGCGGAGAAATTACAGGCGTATCGCGAGTACGATTTCAAAACCGTCGCGGCCTACGCGCGCAAACTGGCGGGAGTTTAGGCGGCGCGGGCAACCGCACGATTGCGGGATTCTGGCGGTTTGAAAAAAGCCGCGATGCGCGATGCGTCGCGGCTCTCGTGCGTCTGCGCTATTGCAGCGGTGGTTCGTCGTCGGGCGGCGCGATCACCGGCGATCCGTGATGCATCACCATGTACCATTTGAGCCCGACACGCTCGAAGACGTTGGTGCTCAGCACGGTCGAGCGTTGTGCGCCGTCGTAGCCGCGCTGGGTCAGGTTTTCCTCGACGATCATGATTGCGAGGTCGCCGCTGATCAGCACTTCCATCTCGCCGAGTTCGAACTTCATTTCGAAAACGTTGTCGAAGATGCGCTCCCAACTCGCCATGATCGGGCCCCATCCGGAGAGCTTTCGCCATCCCGGATGGATGCAAATGATGCGCGGGTCACGCAGCCAGATCGCTTCCATCTTCTCGGTGTCGAGGCTTTCGAACGCTTCGTAAAAAGCGCGATTGGCGGCGAGCACTGCTTCTCGATCTGACATAAGTTCCTGTCTGACTTTTACACTATTTTTTTCGTGAACCCTGCGCCAGCAGCGCAAAGTATCAGGCGGGCGGCGAAGTCTTTGCGGCGAGCGAAGCGCCGGTCGCGGCGAAGCGGATCGCGTCGTCGATCAAAGCGGCGAGTTTGCGCGCGGCTTCGGCAATCGGAATTCCGCCGCGATGGATATTCGATATCACCGTGCGATCCGGCTCGGCCGATTCGAGCGTGGGGCGGTAGATGACGTACGCGCTCAGGCTTTCGGCGGTGGCGAGTCCGGGCCGCTCGCCGACGATCATGCAAACGACATCGGGATGCAGAATTTCGCCGAGATGATCCTCGATTCGGACGCGCGCATTGCGGATGAAGAGCGGTTTCAGGAGGCGATAACGCGATGCGAGCGCGCGATTCAGCGACTTCAACAGCGGCGCCGCATTTTTTTCGACGGCTGCCGACGAGAGCCCGTCGCCGACGCAGATCAGCACCGAGCATTTCGACGCGCGCTTCGATGGCGCCGACGCGAGCCGCTTCAATTGCGCGATGCTCTCACGGTCGAGGCGGCGGCCCCGTTCCGGATAGCGCAGATATTCGTCGCGGGTGCGCGCCTCGGAATGAACTTCGAGCAAACCGTTGCGCCGCGCCCAGTCGCGGGGCACTTCGGTGAGGACCGCATCGACGGCGCGCGCGTGATCGGCGCGCAGCGCGAGCATCGCGGCAGTCGTGTAGCGCGGACCCGCGCGTCCGACGCCAAGGCGGGCCGGAGTCGCGCGCTTCATCGCATCGAATTCTGCGGCTGATGCGGATTCGAATTTTGACCCTGATGACATCTCAAAGATTTCAGGCATGCGCCGACATCAGCAGGGCGCCGTCGCCGGCGCGAGCGGTGAGGCGGCCGTCGCGCAGAAGTCCGCGATCCTCGCACCAATGCTCGAATTCCGGCGCGGGGCGAAGATTCAGCACCGCGCGCAGCGCGGCGGCGTCGTGATAGCTGGTGCTTTGATACGAGAGCATCACGTCGTCGCCCATCGGCACCGCCATGAAGTAGTTGCATCCGGCGCTCGCGAGCAGCACCGCGAGATTCTCGCAATCGTTCTGATCGGCGCGCGCGTGATTGGTGTAGCAGGCGTCGGCGCCGTGCGGCACTCCGAGCAATTTGCCCATCAGGTGATCTTCGAGACCGGCGCGCGTGATTTGCTTGGCGTCGTACAAATATTCCGGACCGATAAAACCGACGACGGTGTTGACCAGCAGCGGCGAGTAGCGGCGTGCGAGTCCGTAGCATCGCGCCTCGAGCGTCACCTGATCGCTGTTCTCATGCGCGCCCGCGGAAAGCTCGCTGCCCTGTCCCGTTTCGAAGTACATCAGGTTGGGCGAGCGCAGTCGGCCGCTCTCGCGAATCATCGCGTAGCCTTCGTCGAGCATCGCGACCGTGATGCCGAAACCCGCGTTGCCCTTCTCGGTGCCGGCGAGGCTCTGGAACATGATGTCCATCGGGGCGCCCGCTTCGAGCGCGCGCATCTGGGTGGTGATATGCGCGAGCACGCAGTTCTGCGTCGGCGCGCCGGTGCGATCGATAATGCCGGCGGTGAGTTCGAGCAGGCGGCGCACGTTGTCGGGCTCGTCGATGCAGGGATTGATTCCGATCAGCGCGTCACCGGTTGCGTAGCTGAGGCCTTCGTACGCGGCGCCTGCGATACCGGCGAGATCGTCGCGCGGATGATTGGGCTGGAGACGCGTCGAGAGGCGGCCGGGCAATCCGATCGTGGTGCGAGCCTTTGTCACAACGCGAATCTTCGATGCGATCGTGATCAAATCCAGATTCGAGCAGAGCTTGGCGATGGCGGCGGCGATCTCGGCGGTCAGGCCGGGGCTGGTCGCGAGAATGATCTCGCCGGTCGTCGCGTCGTCGAGCAGCCATTCGCGAAACTCGCCGACGGTCGAGTTGCGCACTCGCGCAAAGGCGTCGCGGTCGAGGGCGTCATCGATCACGCGCGTCACTTCGTCGCGTTCATAAGGCACGACCGGATTTTCGCGGAGGTCGTTCAGCGTCAAATCGGCGAGCACGGTCTTCGCGGCGATTCGTTCCTTTTCGGAGCGGGCGGCGATGCCGGCCAGTTCGTCGCCACTGCGGGCTTCGTTGGCGCGCGCGAGCAATTCGCGAACCGAGCGAAAGCGGTATCCGGTGCCGAACAGCCGCGTCGATAGTTTCATCGAAGGATCCGGTTGCGCTAGTCGGCGCGGGTTGCTTCACGGAGCGCGGCCCGCGCGAGGATTCGCGTTGAATCGAGCACGGGCAACGGCGAATCGCCGGGGCTTATCAGCAGTGGAATCTCGGTGCACGAGAGCGCGACCGCGTCGCATCCGCGAGCCTTGAGATCGGCGATCACGCTGCGAAAGTAGGCGCGGGCGGATTCCTCGAAGCATCCATGGACGAGGTCTTCGAAGATGATCCGATTGATTCGGGCGCGCTGCTCGCGGCTGGGAATTTCGTGCGCGATTCCGCGCTCCGCCAGCTTCGGCGGGTACACCGGACCTTCCATCAGGTAGCGCGTGCCCAGCACGCCGACCCGCCCGAATCCGCACTCCGCCGCGACGCGCGCGACTTCATCCGCGATATGGAGCCATCGAAGCGGCGAGCGGTCTTCGAGCAGATCGAACGCCTGATGCGCAGTATTATCGGGGCAGATCAAAAAGTCGGCGCCGCAAGCAGCCAACTTCCGCGCCGATTCGAGCATCAGAGCGGCGACGTCGTGCCATCGGCCGGCGTCGATATGCCGCATGTATTCGCCGAGCGGAAAGGTATGCATCGAGATTTCAGGATGCATATGACGGCCCAGCATCGCGGCGGCTTCCGCGCAGATCGTGCGATAGCAAAGCGCCGCGCCCTCCGCGCTGACTGCGACGATTCCGAGGTGGCGCGGATTGCTCACGCCTCGATGCCGTCGGTGCCTGAGCCGCAGACGACCGCGCAGACGCGCTCGCCCTCTGCCGGGCGATAGTGGCTGCCGAGGATCGTCGCGACCGCCGCCGCGCCGGCCAGTTCGGCGGCGATTCCGAGCTCGAACCAGAGCCATCGCGCGGCGTTTCGCATCTCGTCGTCGGTGACGAGAAAAATTTCGGAAACGTGCTCTTGCACCAGGTCGAGATTCAATTGCTCGCTCGCGCGCGCGCCGAGCGGCCCCGCTGCGGTTTCGATCTTCTCGAGTTCGATCCGGTGGCCGGCCTTGATGCTCTTATAAACCGTTGCCGCGCCGACCGGCTCGACGCCGATGATCCTGATGCCCGGCCGTATCGCGTGCGCCGCAATCGCGACCCCCGAAATCATTCCGCCGCCGCCGATCGCGACGACGATCGTATCGATGTCCGGCGCGTCTTCGAGAATTTCGAGCCCGATGGTGCCCTGGCCGGCGATAATCACCGGGTCGGCGAACGGGTGGAAGTACGCCATCCCGTCGCGCTCCGCGACCGCGAGCGCCGCGCGATTGCTGTCGTCCCAGCTCGCTCCTTCGATCACCAGCCGCGCGTCCCAACGGTTAAGCTTGTGAATTTTTTCCTCGCTCACCGTGACCGGCAGGTAGATCGTGGCGGGCACGCGCGCGAGCCGTCCGGCGTACGCGACCGCGAGTCCGTGATTGCCGCCCGAGGCGGTGATGATCCCGCGCGCGGTCGCATCGGGCGTGAGCGACTTGAGTTTGTTGACCGCGCCTCGCGCCTTGAACGATCCCGTCACTTGCAGGCATTCGAGTTTCAGTTGCAATGACTCGGCGCGATTAACCGCGTCGCGCACCGGGCTGCACGACATCAGGGGCGTGCGGCGAACATAACCCTTGATCCGAGTTGCTGCTTCGCGAATCTCGCGAATGGTGATTTCCGATGCCTTGTGTTTTTCGTAATTTGTCGAGAGTCCCATGGCTGGCTCAAACCTAGCGGCCCTGAGCTTCCCAGCCAAGCCTTTTCAGTCGATGCGCCGGGGCAGACCGACATCCGGGTCTCATCAATGCTGAGAGGCCGTGACGGTTGCTGCAAGCGCGCGAAGATCCCGATTCTGCGTCAGTCCATCCGACCGCGCTGCCCCCGGAGCCAGAAAGTTTGCGGTGTTGCGGCGGCAGTGCGCCGTCCTCTTTGTGTCATCCTGAACGGGATGCTATCGCCGACGACGAACTCGCGGCGAGAAGTCGCCGCGACTATGAAGCCGCTTTTCGGCGCGTCACCAGGTCTCGCCGAACGGCCTCACCTCGACGTTGAACGACCACGCGCTGCGATCCTGATGCGCGACGTGCCAGATCTCGTCGGCGATCGCCGCGGGCTTGATGAAGTAATCGTCCGGCGCGTCGGGCCGCATCTTGCGCGTCCACGCCAGATCGATCACCGCGTCGATCACCACATACGCAACGTGAATGCCTTTAGGGCCAAGCTCGCGCGCGATCGCTTCGGCGAGAACGCGCTGGGCCGCCTTGGTCGGCGCGAAGCCCGCGAAATTGGCCTTGCCGCGCAGCGCCGAGGTATTGCCGCTGGCGACGATCACGCCCTTGCCAGCCTCAATCATCGCGGGCGCGAGGCGCCGCGCGAGGTAAAGCAGCGCCATCGCGTTCACCTGGAAGTTGCGGTTCAGCACCTGCGGATCGATCTCCAGGAAATTGCCGAAGGCGCCGCCGACCGCGTTGTGGATCACGACTGACGGCGCGCCCAGTTCGGCGCGGACCGCTGCGATCGTGGCGTCGAGTTGCGCTTCGTCGGTGACGTCGCACGGATATGCGCGCGAGTTCGCAATCTCCGCTTGCAGCGCGGACAGGCGTTCGCGATTGCGCGCGAGCATCGCGACGCCGTAGCCGCCCTTCGAGAAGCGGCGCGCCAACGCTGCGCCGGTGCCCGGTCCAACTCCAGTGATAAGCGCGACTTGCTTCGTCATCTGATGACTCCTCGAATGGCGCAGATTTCTGCTCAGTTGCAAATTGCAACCGACGCTACCCGCGCGCTTTCGATGAGTCAAATCGCGGCCGGAAACCTTGTAAATCCCGCTTCACTGCATTAACCCTGAAAGTCCAACGACCCTTGTCGAACGCCGCACGGGAACGCGAAGTCCTCGCGGCGACAACCCTGACGCGCAAGCGCCATGCGGAGGACAATCGAATGAAAGTAGGAGCATCGTTCTTTTTTCAAAACTATTTCCGTGCTGAGAAGCCTGACTGGGAGATCTATCGCGAGGACCTCGAGCTGGCTGAGATGGTCGAGCCGCTCGGTTTCGATTCCATCTGGGGCGTCGAGCATCACTTCTCGCCCTACACGATGATCCCCGACGTCCTGCAGTTCCTGACCTTCATGGCGGGGCGCACGCGCCGAGTCGGCTTTGGCTCGATGGTGGTGGTGCTGCCGTGGCACGATCCGGTGCGCGTCGCCGAGCAGATCGCGATGCTGGATAATTACTGCGGCGACCGCGATCTCGTCTTGGGCTTCGGCCGCGGCGCAGGCCGTATCGAGTACAACGGCTTTCGCGTGCCGATGAGCGAATCGCGCGAGCGCTTCACCGAAGGCGCGGAAATCGTGCGGCTGGCGCTCAGCCAGGAGCGGTTCTCTTACGACGGCAAGTATCATCACATCCCGGAGATGAGTATCCGGCCGCAGCCGCGCCACAAAAATCTAACCGATCGTTTCTACGGCGCGATCATCTCACCGGAAACCGGCGATATCATGGCGAAGCAGGGGATGGGGATGCTGGTGATCCCGCAGAAGTCGTGGGCCGAGCACAAGAAGGACTACGATCACTTCAAGGAGTCATGCGCGAAGTTCGGGCATAAGGCGAAGAAGCCGATAGTGTCCACCTTCATCTACTGCGGCGAGACTGAGAAGGAAGCAGTTGAAGGCGCCGAGAAATGGATCGGCAACTATGCCGACACCGCGATCAGTCACTACGAGTACGACGAGCCCGAGCATTTCCGCAACGCGAAGGGTTATGAGTTCCACGCGAAGATGGCGGATGCGACCAAGGGCAATGCTAGCTCGTTCCGCCAGATGTTCACCAAGACGCAGGTCTTTGGCACGCCGGCGCAATGCGTCGAGACGCTGCGCACGATCGCGAGCACGATGGATGCGGCGGAGTTCGTCGGCACCTTCAAGTTCGGCGGGATGCCGCTGGAAGTCGCGCAGCGCAGCATGAAGCTGTTCGCGACCGAAGTGCTGCCGCATGTCCAGAGTAAGGAATCGCGGGTACAGCAAAGCGCGGCTGCCGGCGGAGGACATTAGTCAGCAGCGCCGAAGCGGTAAGTGGTGAGTAAGCTTGGCGGGATCGATCGAAGGATCGGTCCCGTTTCTTTCTCGGAGGTCGCTTACTACAGCTAACTGCAATGTAGGCATCGATTCTAACCCAGGGTAAGCAGCTACAAGGAGAAGCTCCTATGGCAACCGATCTGGAAGCTAGAGTGCGTGAGCTCGAGGCCAAGGTGCTCGAAATAGTCGAGCGTGAAGCGATTCGCGATCTGCGCTTTCGCTACCACGAGTGCATCAACGAAGCGAAGATGGCGGAAATTCCCGACTTATTCACCGATGACGGCGTGCTGGAGTTCGGGCACTTAGGCAACGCCAAAGGACGCGAGCAGATCAACAGCTTCTTCTCGGGTCTCGCCGGCACTCCTTCGAAGACTGGCGAACCGCCGCGGCGACGACTCTATCGCGTCAAGCAATTCATCCACAATCATGTGATAAGGCTTCACGGCGACACCGCCGACGGCTACGCGTACCTGGAGGCCAAGCCCGTTTACAACGGCGAAAGCTACGTCGTCGCCGCGCGCTATGATGACGAGTACATAAAGCAGAACGGCCAGTGGAAGTTCAGCAAGATGAAGCTGACTCCTTACTTCATGGTACCGTTGAAGGAAGGATGGGCCGGCGACGACCTGCTTAAGATGGGCCGCTAGCTGGGTGTTGAAAAACCAAGGCCGACTGCCTGTATTGATCTCCGGTGCTTCAACACCCTGCGTAACAACTGACTTCTTACCTAGAACCTCTCCCCCGTTGGAGGAGACCGGTGAAAAACCTCTTTGGGGGAGAGAAGAGAGAGGGAGCAGGCGTTGAAAATTACTTTTTCAACACCCTGCTAGGCGACATAGCACTCATACTGGCTTGTCGCCGACGATCCTTCGCGGGCGGCACCTAGGACGGCTTCTTCATCTGGAATGACGGCCCCGACCATTCGTCATCGAGAATCGAGGTGTTGTCCCCGGCAGCTCGCGGCAGGTTGCCGCCGACCATGCCCGACGTCACGGCGCCATCGACGACCATCGCTTGTCCGCTGACGAATTCCGAATCATCGCTAGCGAGAAACAGCGCCATCGCGGCGATATCCTCGGGCCGTCCCGCGCGCGGCCACGGCTGGAACGCCGCGAACAGTTGCGTCGCAGTCTGCTCACCGCCCGGGATTCGATTGTAGGTCAGCGGCGTCGCGATCAGTCCGGGGCAGATGCAATTGACGCGAATCTTGTCCTTTGCCAGTTCGATCGCGGCCGAGCGGCTGAGACTGATCACGCCGGCCTTGGCCGCGCAATACGCGTGCAATCCGGCGGCGCCGCGGATTCCGGCGATCGAGGCGGTCGAGATGATCGAGCCGCCGCCCTGTTTGCGCATCTCGGGCACCGCATGTTTGATTCCGAGAAACACCGCGCGGAGCAGAATCGCGAAGCTGCGGTCCCAGTTTTCGGCGCTGGTCTTTTCGAGCGGGCCGACCGCGCCGCCAAGGCCTGCGTTGTTGTAGATCACGTCGAGGCGACCGAATTCTTTGACCGCGCGATCGACGGCGCCTTTGATGTCCTCTTCGCTCGACACGTCGGCGAGTTGGAAAACCGCGCGGCCGCCGTTCTCCTTGCAATCGCGCACCGTGGCGTCGCCGCCTTCGCGGTTGAGATCGGCGATCACGATTGCGGCGCCTTCGCCGGCGAACCTGATCGCGGTGGCGCGGCCGATGCCGCTCGCTGCGCCGGTGATTACTGCAACTTTCTGGTCGAGTTTACCCATGATTTTTCTCCGCGATGAGTTTGAGGCCCGCTCGCGCGACGCGGCGATCGAGCCTTGATTTACTGGCAAGCCTCGATTACTGATCAGTCTCTTTCAATAGCCGCGTCCCGCCCCAATTGCCAACCGCTCGCGCCACGGCGCTCACCAGTTCTCGCTGCCGACCGGTGCGCTCCAATCAGTTTCGCGATGACGGTTCTTAGGTGTGATCCCTGAGACCAGCTCCTGCAGGCTGTACTCGCGATGAACGGGAGCAAGGACGAGGTTGCGTCCGAAGACTCTCACTTCGACATTAGACCCCTCGCGGAGCCCGACTTTCCTAGCCACGGCTTTCGGGATCCGAACACCTAGGCAGTTACACCATTTTGCAATCCGTGCCCTCAATGCCTACCCCTCTTTCTAGATTCTCAAGATATGCAACGGATATACACCGACGCCGGCCGATTCGTGGCGCAGCGATCCACCGAGACTCCGCCTTGGCGATTGCGATCGGCGATCACGACTGCGGCGCCGCAATGCACCTCGACATGCGATTGGCAACTGATTTGTTAGGCGACTGCCGCCTCAATCGCTGACGAAATAGTCTTCGTCGATTTTCTTGATGTGAAGAGTTTCCTCAATCCGGACCCCTACGTTGTACTTCACCATCAGACGGGCGAGGTGATGTCCGTCAATGAGCACGATGCGGCGAGCAATTTTCTCGACGAAGGCGCTTGCCGGAGCCGTGAAATAGGATGTAGTAACAAACACTCCTTTCGTGGCCTTCACACTTTCAAGACTTCCCGCAAAACCTCGGATTTCAGGCTCGCTTACGGCTAGGTCTCGCTTGTAGCGTTTCGCTTGCACGTAGACTCGATCCAATCCAAGGGGATCCTGGTCGATCACACCGTCTAAACCACCATCACCCGTTTTGCCGATTGCCCGACCCGCCTCATCGCGGAATCCTCCGTATCCCATAGCCATCAAGACGGAAACAATAAGCGTCTCAAAAAATGAGGGAGGCGCGGCAATGACACGATCTAGCAAGTCAGTCTGAAGGCTCTTTTCAATTTCTTGGTGTGTCGCTCTCAACAGTTCGTCCGGAGTCTGGCTTGATTGTTCAAGTACCGCGACAGCCTGTTCAATCTTCTCTCCGTCGACATTCCGTTCTCCCGATCGGAACTCCTCAAACTTTGGATACTGTCGCAAGAACGAAATATCGATTCGCGAAGGAGGCGCGGATAGCACGCCGCTGCCTAAATTTGTGATTCGGAAATATCCGCGCTTGGTCGCTTCAAGGAGCCCGGCCTTCGCAAGATAGGGTTTTGCCCAGCCGATTCGATTCGCGAGGGTGGTTTGATGACCGCTGGGCAACATTTGGTTCCGCTCGTCTTCGCTGAGCTTGAAGTCGTCAGCGAGCTTCGTGATGACATCACCGATGCTAACCTCGTCACTGCCGGCGGTCTTCAAGACCGGCAACATCAAGGTCTGAAAGTCTGGAATTGCCATGGCCCGTCAGTCCTAGCGAGCACAGTCGGAGTGAGTGGTGAAAGCGACAGCTCCTACCGCTCAGCAGCACGGAATCGAATTTGCCCGAGCGGTTGGTCATCACAGATTCTAGTTCAGCGTTGATGGTGCCGAGGGGGGGACTTGAACCCCCATGTGCTTGCGCACGGAGGATTTTGAGTCCTCTGCGTCTGCCATTTCGCCACCTCGGCACATCGAGATGGAGGAGACCGTCATCTTAGGCAATGATGGCAATCACGGCAACGGATCGTTCACCGAATATGAAGCAGGAAAAGAAAAAGTCACTTTCCCGTGAGTGACAAGACTGCCTACTACGCGCTGGCTGGGGCAGACTCGCGGGCGTGGCGCGTCCCGAGCAGGTAGATGCCGGCGGCGAGCGCCGTCGATAGCAGCATCGCGAATGCCAGCCCCCCGATCACCGCGATCGCCAGCGGCTGCTGAACCTTCGCACCCGCGCCAAATCCCAACGCGAGCGGAAACAGGCCGGCGGCCGTCGCCAGCGTAGTCATCAGAATCGGACGCAGCCGCATCCGGGCCGCCTCGAGGATCGCCTCGCGCGGCGGCGCGCCCGAATCAACTTCGCGCTCCGCGTGATCGAGCAACAGGATGCCATTCTTCGCCGTGATGCCCGCCACCATGATGATTCCCATGAACGACGAGATGTTGAGCGTGACGCCGGTCAAATTGAGCGCGATGAAACTCCCCGCGAGACACGAGATCGCCGCAAGCAGGCAGGCGAGCGCAGGCGTCATCCGCGCGAACTCCCACACCAGCACCAGGAACATCATGACGGTGCCCGCGACTAGTACCAGCGCCAGTTCGCGAAACGATTGCTGCTGCTGCGCGTAGAGGCCGCCATACTCGATCGACGTCCCGGCCGGCAGCGGCATCGTGGCGAGGCGCCGCTTGACCTCGGCCATCGCGGTGCCGAGATCGACGCCTTCGAGCCGCGCCGTCACGTGCACCACCGCGCGTTGCCGCTCGCGCGCACTCTGGCTCTTCTCGCCGACGAAATTCAGCTTGGTCACCGACGCCAACGGCACGCGCGCGTTGGTCGCCGACTTCAGCAGCACTTCGGACATCGTCGCGTTATTGCTCTGAAAAGCCTCGGGATAACGCACGCGCACGCCGATCAATCGATCGCCCGCCAGCACGTTGGTGGCGACGGTGCCGCGCACGACGGTCTCGAGCGCCGCGCGGATGTCTTCCGCCGTGAGTCCGTAGCGCGCCGCCGAAGTGTTATCGACGACGACCTCCTGCTCCGGGATGCTCATGACGATTCCGTCGAAGGCGTCGACCACGCCGGGAATCGTGCGGATACGCTCGGCCACCTCCCGCGCGGTCGCTTCGATCGTTTTTTTGTCGATGCCGAAGACCTTGACTTCGATTGGTTCTGGGAAGCCAGACAGGTCGCCGATGAGATCCTGCAGCATCTGCGAGAACTCGATCCTGACGCCGGGGAGCGAACTCAGGATGCGGCTCCGCACCGAGCTCATCACTTCGTCGATGTTGCGTTTGCGATCCTGCTTGAGGCGCACCGAGATGTCGCCGCGATTCGACTCGGTTAGAAAGAACCCGAGCTGTGCGCCGGTGCGGCGGCTGAACGCGGCGACCTCGGGAGTGGTCTTCAGCACCGACTGAAGTGAATCGAGCAGCGCGCTGGTGTCGGTCATCGTGCTCGGCGGCGGGGTGGTGTAGTCAAGGATGAATGCGCCTTCATCGAGCGGCGGCAGATAGTCGGAACCGAGGTTGCGATAGGCCACGATCGCGATTCCGATCGAGATGGTCGTGGCGATCAGCGAGAGCGCGGGCAATCGCACGAACGGCTTGAGACTCGCAACGTAGGCCGATTGCACGAATTTATAGATGCGGCCGGCTGCGCGCGCATTTCCGCGAAAGCGGCTGAGGGCGAGTTCGAGTGCGGGCGTGAAGTAAATCGCGAGCAATAGCGAGATCGCGAGCCCGCCGCCGAGCGTCGCTGCGAGTGATCGAAAAAACACTCCGGTCACGCCGGAAAGAAAAATCAGCGGCGCGAATACGACGATCACGGTCATCGTCGAGGCGAGCAGCGGACGGCCGAGGTTGGCGAGCGCGCTCGACACCGCCGCTTGGGTCGATTGCCCGGCCGATAGCTCGCGATGAATCGCTTCGATCATCACGATCGCGTCGTCGATGAAAAGTCCGATGCCGGCGGCGAGACCGCCGAGCGTCATCATGTTGAACGAGAGGCCAGCGGCTTTCATCACGACGAACGTGATCGCGACGGTGCAGGGCACCACGATCGCCGCGACGATCGCGCTGAGCGGACTCATCGTGAATGCCAGCACGACCAGCACCGCGAGCACGAGCCCGAGCGCAATCGCGTCGCGCACGCTGTTGTACGATTCGGTGATGAGCGCAGATTGATCGTACGAAATCGAGAACTGCACGTCGGTGTATCGGCGGCGAAAATCGGCGAGGATTTTGCGCGCTTCGTCGGCGATCTGCACCGTATTGCCGCCGGGCCGCCGCGAAATTCCGACCAGCACCGCGGCGCCATTCTCGGACGCGGTGCGAACGTAATCCTCCTTGATACCCTGCTCGACGCTCGCGACGTCGCTCACGCGGACCGGCTGGCCGCCCTTGCTGGTCAGCGGCAGCGCGGCGATTTGATCACTGCTGTGCAGGTCGCTGGTGACGACGGTGAGCAGCATCCGATGCGATTCGTTCATGCGGCCCGCGCCGGCGATCACGTTGCTTCGGGTCAGGCCGGCGACGACGTCTTGCGGCGCCAGATCGTGCTCGAGCATCTTTTCCGGATCGAGACGCGCGACGAACTCGCGCGTCTTGCCGCCGACCAGCACGACGCGATAGGTGCCCTCAATTCGATGCAGGCTCGGCACCAAATCGTAGTTCGCGATATCGGTCAGCTCGGCCAGGCTGCGGATTCGCGAGCTCAAACTCACGTCCACGATTGGAAACGTGCCGGTAGTGAGCAGCAGCGAATCGATCGACGTTTCGGGCGGCAATCGTCCGAGAGTTTCATCGACGGCGGTAACCAGCAACTCGAAGCTGCTCTGCGGATTCGCGTCCTCGCCAAAGGTGACGTCCACCTCGGCCGCGCCGCGGGTCGTGGTCGAGCGGACCATCGTGACGCCGGTGACGCCGTAGGCGACTTCCTCGATCGGGCGCGTCACGGAGGCGAGCACTTGTTCGGCCGGCAAGTCGCCGCTCTCAGCAATAATTGTTGCGCGGCGAAACGTGATCTCGGGAAACACGGCGCTCGGAATCGTCGTCGCGAGGATCAGTCCGAGCAAGCTTGCCGCGGTGACCGCGACCAGCGCGAGCGCCGAGGTGCGGCGCGTCATTGCCGCGCCTCGGCGACGCGCACCTGCAATCCGTCGGAGAGCGCATAGCCGCCCGACGTTACGACCTGATCGCCAGGCTTCACGCCTGCGGTCACCTGCGCGCGAGCGGCGTCGCGAAGCCCAAGTTTGACCGGCGTGCGACGCAACTTTCCGTCCTGGCCGATCACAAACACGTGGTACTGATCGGCGCCCGGATCCTGGAACAGCGCGGCGATGGGAATCACAGTCGCGTCGGATGAATGCGAAGTCTCGACTCGCACTTCGACTGGCTCGCCCGCCGCGTCGATCCGTTCGCTGCCGGCAAAATCCAGCCGCACGGACGAGGTCGAGCTGTTCGCGTCGAAAGTCGGCATCACCGCCACGATGCGCGCGGGAATCTGCGCCCCGGGACGAATCGGCGTCGTCAACAATGCGGGCATCCCGGGTCGGAGCAGCGACAGTTCGCTCAGCGGCACTGAGGCTTCGATATAAAGGTTCGCTGGATCGATCAAATCGATCAGCGGATCCATGTCCGCGACCATCTGCCCCGCGGTGACGGGCGGTTGCGACACGACGCCCGACTCCGGCGCGACTACCGGGATACCGGCGCTGTGATTATAGCGGCCGACCGACGCGGTGAGTTGATCGGCGTCATGCGGATCGATTTTGCGCGCGACGGCGAGTCCCGCCTGCGCCGCCTCGATTTCGCGATTGACGATATGCGCGACGACCTGGCCTTTGTGCACCTTGTCGCCACTGCGCAGATTGACTCCCAGCACTCGCCCCGGCGTGGGCGCGCGAATTATCACGTGGCGCGCCGCGACCGTCTTGCCGAGCAATCGCAGGTCGTTCGCCATCGACTGAGTTTGCGCCTTCGCCGCCGTCACCAGCATCACGGGGTTGGGCGTGGGTGCTTCGGCGCTTTCGTCAGCGCTTTTCGTATGACCGCATCCCGCGAGCATCGCAATCGCGAGCATCGCCGCCAGCATCAGCGGCGAGCCCCTCGTCGCGACAATTCGTGAATGGCGATCGCGCATCACTGGATACGGCCGTAGAGCAGGTTCGCTTCGGCGGCGGCCTCGCGCGCGTTGAACTCCTGATCGTGGCGCTGGAGGCGGAGCTGCTGCGCGACCTGGTAGGCGTCCAGCACTTCGAGCATCGTGACGGCGCCGCCGCCGAGGAATCGCGTCCAGGTCAGCGCGAACGCGTCGTCGGCGGTCGGCTGGACGCGATAGAGAATTTCGAGCTGGCGCGTGGCGATATCGTAGCGCTGGAGCGCGTCGGCGATTCGCCGCGTGAGCAGGTACTCGGCCTGGCGCGCCTGCGCGAGCGCCGAATGCTCCTTCGCGCGCGCGAGATCAATGTGCGACGAGATGAGGCCGCCGTCGAATAGCGGCATCGATACCACGGTGTCGTACGAGCCGCCGAAGTTGTGCCCGATCGTCGGACGCGGATCGACGCCGAGAAAGCCGGTGGTGAATGCCGCCTGCAATGTCGGCAGCCGTTCGGCCTTGGCGGCCTTGATTTGCTGGGTGGCGGATTGGATCGCGCGCTGCGCTGCCTGCATCACGGGGCTCTGCTTCAAATCGCCCGACGGTTTCGCCGGCACGCCGCTTATCATCGCGATGTCGAGATCGCCGTGATTGGGCTCGCCCATCAGCGCGCCCAGCGCCTCCGACGCTCGCTGCGCGTTGCCGCGTGCGACGTCGAGCGCAAGTTCATCGGCGTCGCGCGCGGTCTCGACCTTGAGCACGTCGTTGGTGATCATGCGCCCGCTCTTATTCAGCTCGATGATCGTCGCGACATAGCGATTCAGCCGATCGAGACTGGTCTGCAGATCGCGCTGAGTGCCGCGCGAACGCACCAGGTCGAAGTACGCGACCGTCGTATCGAATACGATTTGCGCGCGTGCCGCCGCGACACCCAGCCGCGAGGCCTGCGCGACGTACTCCGCCGCGCGCACTCGCGCCTGGCGCCGTCCCCAATCCCAGACGGTGTAGTCGAGCGTCACCAGCGCCGTGGAAAGTCCGCGGTTGGTGACGACCTGGTCGTAGCCGGGCGCCTGGTAATATTCGCCGCCGCTCGCGACATTCGGATACAGCGGAGCGCGCTGCTCGCGCACGTGCGCGGCGCTGATATCGCTGGCAGCCGCCGCGATACCAACAGCCGGCGCCGCGTGCAACGCGCGATCGATCGCGTCGGGCAGAGTCAGGGGTAGGGCCGCAGCTACCGAAGCGCAGGCGAGCACTCCGGAAACGATAAACGCGGCCATGAGATGCGGGCGTCGGCGCTCCATCGTTCAAACATAACAGCGCGGTAGCAAGCTAACCAATTAACGATTGTTTAGATGACTGACGGTTTGTAGAGAATGAAATCAGACAGCCGCGCGAGCGGCGGGAGCCTCTTTGCCGACCGCCGGCAGTGTCACAACGAACTCGCATCCACCGCCCGCGCGATTCGCCGCGACGATCTCGCCGCCGTGAATTCGCGCGATTTCCTTGCACAGGCTTAAGCCCAGTCCGCTGCCTTCGCCCGGCGACGCCGCGCCCCGAAAGAATCGATCGAAGATGAACGGCAACTCGATGTCCGGTATCGGCGGCCCGCTGTCCGCAACGCTCAAGCTCGCGTGGGCGCCGTTTCCCGCGACCGCAACTTCGATCCAGCCGCGCGCCGGCGTGAGCTTGAGCGCGTTGTCGAGCAGGTTCACCAGCAGGCGCCGCAGATGCGCGCGGTTGCCCTCGACCGGCACCGGCTCCGGCGCGTTAAGGCGCAGTTCGACCTCGTGCGCGTCGGCCAGCGGTTCGACCGTCGACGCCACCTCCGCGGCGAGTTCGCTGAGATCGAGGCGTTCGCGATTCACCGCGACTTCGCCGTTGAGCCGCGCCAGCATCAGTAGTTCGTCGGCGATCTTGCAGAGCGCGAGCACCTCGCGATGCGCCGCGTTCAACGCTTCGAGGTTCTCGCGCTCCGATCGCTCTTTCGCGAGCGTAACTTCGAGCCCGGTGCGCAAAACCGCAAGCGGCGTGCGCAGTTCATGCGCCGCATCGGAGGCAAATCTACGCTCGGTCGCCGACGCGCGCTCGAGCCGCTCCAGCAGCGCGTTGATCACCGAAGATAGGCGCGCGATCTCGTCGGCTACAGGAGCCACCGTGAGCCGCGAGTCGAGATTGTTCGGATGAATCGCCGCGAGCGCCGCCGTTACCGATTCCATCGGCCTGAGCGCGCGCCCCGCGAGCCAGTAGCCGCCGGCGACGCACAAAATCAACACCACCGGCAGAATCAGAATCAGGCTGGCGCGCAGACTATCCACCGAATCGTGCACCAGGCGGGCATTCACACCGCTCTCGACGTAGGCCGGCTGGCCGTCAAGTTCGAGCGGAGCGACCGCGAATCGAGACGATCCGTTCGCCACGATTTGCGGGCGCGTCGGCAAGTTAGCGGCGAGCGACGGCGGAATCGTATGGATGTTGCCGTAATCGATCGCGACGCCGCGCGAATCGATCAGGCGCACGCGGCGGCCCGGCCCGATATCGGTCTCGCGGCTGAGCGCCTCCAGGATTGCGCTTGCGCCTTTTCGGCCCGCGCGCTCGATTTCCTTCGCGGTGGTGTCTGCTTCTTCGAGCAATCCGGCATCGACGGTGCTCAGTTGCTGGTGCTCGAAGAGTTGCAGCACGATGATGCCGACCGCGCACAAAATCGTTGCGAGAATTATCGCCCAGTAAAGCGTCAGCCTGGCTCTGATTGTCATGCTGATAAGCCACCGCGGAGCATCGGCGATGCAGCGCGGCTATTCCGCGCGAATCGTGTAGCCGACGCCGCGCACCGTGACGATCAACGAGCGATCGATGCGCGGATCGATCTTTTGCCGCAGGCGATTCACGAAAACTTCGATCAGGTTGGTGAGCGCCTTGTAGTCCGAATCCCAGACTGTTTCCGCGATCATGTCGCGCGTGACGACCTGCCCCGCGTTGCGCATCAGCAGTTCGAGCAGCATCTTCTCTTTCGGCGACAGGTTCACCACGTGCTCGCCTATCCGCGCGCGGCGCTTGATGGTATCGAATTCGAGGTCGCCAACTCTGAGAATTGGCGAGGACGTTTGCGAGCGCCGCCGTCCGAGCGCCTTGATTCGCGCCACCAACTCGGCGAACGCGAATGGCTTGGCGAGATAATCGTCGCCGCCGCTGTCGAGCCCCGCAACTCGATCGTCGAGCGAGCCGCGCGCCGTCAGAATCAGCACCGGCGTCTGATTGCCCGCCGCGCGCATCTCGCGCAGCAAGTCGAGTCCGCTTTTGCCCGGCAGTTGGAGATCGAGCACGATCAGGTCGAGCGATCCGCTCGCGATTATCTTCTCGGCCGCGTCCGCGCTCGCCGCGCCTTCGACGGCGAAACCCTCCTCGACCAAACCCCGCTTGATCGCTTCGAGCAGCCGGACTTCATCCTCGACCAACAGGATGCGCAGCGAATTCATGTCCCGATGCTTACACGGCGGCGGCGGCAAAAAAAGCCGTCGAAGCGCGCGTCAGAAGACCAGCGAGATGATGCCGGCGGCGACCAGCGCGCCCGCCCAAATCATGTCGAGATTGATCCACGCGCTGCGCAGAATCGCGAGCCCGACGTAATCATAAACCACGATCGCGATCGCGCCCATTGTGAGCATCATCGCGCCCGTATGCAGCAGCATCACCGCGACTGCCTGCGTCATCGTGTGCGCCGCTTGCGCCATCGCCATCGCATGGCCCGCGTGCTCGCCCTCGGGCGCCATCCGGAGCAGGATCGGAAACAGCATCAGGCCGGCGCCGTGCGCCGACGCCATCAGAAACGACCAGAGCGTCAGCTCGAAGGCGTTCACGCGCATCGCAACCCAGCGCGGATGCGCCCGCGGCCAGATGAAGCGAAACAGCCCGAACAGGATTAGTGCGCCCGCGCCGATCGGGCGTAGCCATTCGATCGCTACGAAGAGCCGCAACCCGCCGATGAGCGCGACCACCACGCCAATCGATAGCAGGTGCCCGACCGCGATTGGCGCCAGCGACCACAAGACTTTCGCGCGCCGCCGCTCCTGCAATCCCAGCGCGACCGCGAACAGCCAGCCCATCGACGGATCGACGCCGTGATAGGCGCCGAGCGCCGCGACTGCGATCCACGGCCACGCCGCGGTCACGGATAGCAGAACGAATCGGACGAAGAATCGCCGCCTTCGAGCCGAATCTGATGCGCGCGCACGCCTTCAAAGGTCGTGAAGAATTTCGGATCGACCGCCATCCCGCCCGCCGGGTCGCAATCGATCTTGGCGATCCATCCGCGAATCCCCTCGGGATAAAATTGCGCGTCCCACGCGTTGTAGAGCGAGTTCGATACGAAGATCCGCCGCCCGTCGCGGCTGAGTTCGAGCATCTGGGGCGCGCCATTCAGTGGACCCGCGCCGCTCGGATGCGATGCGTGCGCGACGATTCCGCCGAGCCGAATCGAGCCGGTCTGCTTCGGATGAAACGGATCGCTCACGTCGAACTGTTTCAAATCTCCCGTGCCGAAACACGCGACGTACAGAAACTTGTCGTCGAGGCTGAGATTGAGATCCGTGATCAGCGGCGGCACCGCCTTGAACGGCTTGAGCGCCGGCGGCAGCACGCTTTCGTCCGCGGGTTCGGGCGGAATCTCGATCACTTTCTGAACCTTCCAATCATCTCCTTCGCGATGCCACAGCCAGATCGACGCCGTCAGATCCTTGGTCGATACGACGACGCCGACAAAGCCGAAGGTCTTGGTCGGGTCGTGCGACGGCCGCAACTCGAGCGCCATCTGCTGCTCCGCCCCCAGATCGAGCGTTTGCAGATGCCGCCGTTTCTTAAGATCCCAGATATGGATCGAATGCCCGTACTTGTTGCTCAGCAGCAACTCCGGAACGACGCCGTTCTCGATCATGTTCGGCGTGCCCCATTCGCTGGTGACCGCGACGTCGTAGCCGAGATGCCACCAGAAATCGTAGCCGAGGTATTGCGGCCCGCGATCCACTTCCCAGCGGCCGAGCACGTCGAAGCTCTCATGATCGAGCAGGAAAATTCCGCCAGGGCCGTCGCCGTTCGGCGCACCCAGCGCGCTCACGTAAATCGCGTCCGGGCCGCAATGAATCGTATGCGGCCGGCTGTATCCGGTGCGCGACGCGATTTCCTCCGGCTCGATGATCTTCACGATTTTCGGATTTCGCGCATCGGGCTTGGTGTCGAAAATGTAGATGCGCGAAGAGCGCAGGCCGGGCACCAGCAGATAGCGGCGCTCGATATGCGGATGCGGTGCGTACGGGCACAGCGCCGCGCTGCAGGCGTTCCATCCGAAATGATGCAACTCGTCGCCGACCCCTGGAACCTCAACGCGCCCAACGACTTGCGCGTAAGTCTTCGATTCGGGATCGAGGTCGAGCACGCACAAAGCGTCGTGGCGTCCGTTGGCGGGCGTCGGGTTGAAAGTCACCACATAGCCGAGTTTCTCGCGCGGCGCCTGCATCGCCATCCGCGCCGACGGGTAAAAGGTCTGATCGGGTTTCCACAGCGCCATAGTTGATTCACCACCCTCAAGATGTGGAAGAAAAGTATCCCGCGCGGCAAATCCCAATCAAGCGCGATTTTTATACACGTGAAGGTGCAATGCTCTGGCTTGCTGAAGCGTGATTCTCGGGATTTGCTTTGATTGAAACGATTATCGGGAGCGACCCATACTGTACACGCTGGAGATCTAAGAGGGAGTGACGGAAACTAAACATCGATCGAGCGAGTCTGGTCGGCCCACCGACTACGCCGATGTCGTTGGCGCGGGCGCCGTCGCAAGGAAAACGGCGATGGAACGAAAGGAAGGCGGAATCTACCTCACCCCCGTGTCGGTCGCTGACTTCATTGCCGCACAAATCAGCTTCAGTGGAGGCGTCGTCCGCATCCTTGATCCGGCAGCCGGATCAGGGACATTGCTGTGTGCCGCGGTCGAACGATTGGTCTCAACTTGTAAGTCGTTTCGCGAAGCCGAAATAACAGCTTACGAAACCGATCCGAACCTGCAAGTTGCGCTCACAGACGCCCTCGATAATCTCAGACGCTGGGCGAGTGAACGACACGTTCAAATCCGGGTACTCATTGAAAAGAATGATTTCGTTCTCGCCCATTCCGAACTTCTCGGGACCAATCGCCGGTTGTTCCAAACTCCTGCGATAAACCCATTCGATTTAGTCATTGCAAATCCGCCGTACTTCAAGCTCTCAAAAGTTCCTGGCCGCCAACAAAATCAGAGCACAGTGATTCGAGATCAACCGAACATCTACACGCTTTTTATGGCGGCGGGCGCGGAACTCTTGAAAGACGGCGGCGAGTTGCTGTTTATCGTGCCCAGGAGTTTCGCTTCCGGCCCGTACTTCCGGTCTTTCAGAGAGAGTTTCTTCGGGAAAGTTCGGCCCGTTCGAGTTCACATATTTGGGTCCCGGCGCGACGCTTTCGGCCGCGATGCAGTTTTGCAAGAAAATATCATATTCAAGGGCGTTCGAGATCGGCGATGGCCGCAGAGTAACGAGAGATTCATGCTGTGTGTATCCAGTACCGGAGGTATCTCGGACCTCGATAAGGTGAGAGAACGCAACTTGCCCCTCGATAGAGCCTTGTCCATGGCTACCAGCAGCAAGGTTCTTAGGCTTCCTCTCCAGCGGAAAGAAGATGAAGCGGTCGAGTTGGTTGACTCGTGGACGGGCTCTCTTCACGAGTACGGAATGGAAATTTCAACGGGCCCGGTGGTTCCGTTTCGAGCCGCAGAGCTGCTAGATGACACAGGTTGTCCAGCCAATAGGTACGCTCCACTCATATGGATGCATCATGTGCATGCGATGCGCATTTCTTTTCCAAACGGAACCCGGAAACCTCAGTTCATAGAGAAAAGGGCTTCTGAGCGGTCGCTGCTGATTCCCAATCGAAACTACGTCTTTTTGCGTCGATTCAGCGCGAAGGAGGAAGCACGCCGACTCGTGGCGGCCCCATGGCTCAAAGGTTTCGCGGCGTCGCCGCTACTGGGTATCGAAAATCACCTGAACTACATATATCGATTGAGCGGAGAATTGGATGAACGCGAAGCCTATGGCCTGGCAGCCCTCTTATGCAGCGAATTGCTCGACACTTACTTCCGCGTTTCAAGTGGCAACACCCAGGTTAGCGCAACTGAGCTACGGGCTATGCCTTTACCCCCGCACGAAACCATACTAGCCATCGGCCATCGAGCCAAAGAGTTGAACCGGGTGGGCGACGAACTGGAAGAGATAGTAAGAGACGCGATCAATGCCGCCATCGAAAAAGGCCATTAGGATTGCTCAGGCTGGAGCCATCCTTAAAGACTTCGGCCTTCCTGCGGCTCAGCAAAATCAGATTTCTTCTCTTACCCTTCTTGCGCTGTGCGGTTTAAGAGTAAACGACCCTTGGTCGAGCGCAAGCCGCGAGGCTCGCACAGTTACAAAGGGAATTATGGATTTCATTTCGCGGAATTACCGCGTCAGCTATGCTCCGAATACTCGTGAGACTGTGCGGCGTCAGGTTCTCCATCAATTCGTGCTTGCCGGGCTAGCGAACTACAATCCGTTCGAGCCCGAGCTTCCAACTAACAGCCCGCGTGCTCACTATGCCGTCTCTGAAATCGCTCTTGAAGCAATCAGGTCCTACGGAGCGGCAGGGCACGAGGGATGGATCGCAAGATTTCTTTCCACCCGAACGACTCTTATCGAATTATTCGAACGCCGACGCTCAAAGCGCTTGATTCCAATCACGTTTCCAGACGGGATATCAGTTCGACTCTCACCAGGTGCACATAACAAATTGCAGAAAGCGATTGTGGAGCAGTTCGCGCCGCAGTTCGTACAGTCCGCCAAGCTGCTCTATCTGGGTGATACAGCGCAAAAGAATCTCTATCACCATGCGGAGACCCTCAACGCCTTGCGCATTCCGGTGACCGAGCATGACAAACTGCCCGACGTGATTATTTTTGACGAAGCGCGAAATTGGATATTTCTGGTCGAAGCCGTGACCTCCCATGGACCAATGTCCAACAAACGAGTGCTTGAGCTAGAGGAACTATTCCGAGCATGCCCGGCAGGTCTAATCTACGTTTCTGCGTTTCCGGATTTGGCCAGCTTCCGCAGACACGTACGAGAGATCGCTTGGGATACCGAAGTATGGATTGCCGATCTCCCTGAGCACTTGATCCACTACAACGGCGATCGGTTCTTGGGACCTCGATAACGACGATCCAGAAACAGAGGCTAAGCTAGCTTATCTCTACAGGGAGCCTCCTTTTTCGGGCGAGATCTCCCGTTGCCGGATCGAGGTGGGACTGAGGTAGATTAGACGGCGCAGCGAAGAACGCATCGCATACAACAGCGGGGAGCGCCATGGACTTAAAGACGGTTCTCTACGAAAAGCACGATCGCATCGCGAAGGTCACGCTCAATCGTCCGCGCTACAAAAACGCGCAATCGCGCCTGATGCTCGAGGAAATGGATCAGGCGTTCCTCGACGCCAACGCCGACGACGATGTCCGCGTGATCATCCTCGCCGGCGCGGGCGAAAGTTTCTGCTCGGGCCACGATCTCGGCACGCCCGAGGACAAGGAGGACAATGCGCGCCGGCCGTTCCCCAAGGGCGTGCGCGGCGAGTACGCGCGCTCGCGCCAGTTGTTCCTCGACAACACGCTCCGGTGGCGCGATCTCGACAAGCCGACGATCGCGCAGGTGCAGGGCCTCTGCATCTTCGGCGGATGGATGTTTGCCGCCGCGATGGATCTGGTCGTCGCCTCCGACGACGCCAAGTTCCTGCCGTCGCTGCTGCAATACTTCTCGATCCCGTGGGACATGCCGCCGCGCAAGGCCAAGGAAATTCTTTTTCAGAGCCGCTTCGTCGCGGCCGAAGAGGCGGCGCGCCTGGGCTTCGTGAATATCGTGGTGCCGCGCGCCGAGCTCGAGGCCGAGACGATGGCGCTCGCCAATCGAATCGCCGAGAGCGACCGTTTCACGCTCCGCATGCTCAAATGGGCGATCAATTCCGCGCAGGACGAGATGGGCTACAGCAACGCGATTCGCAACGCCCACTCGCATCACATGGTGCTCGGCCTCGGCGGCTTCATGAAGGCGCAGATGCAGGGAAAAGGGCTGCCCAAGCGGATGCCGGGGGTCGAGCAGGCACTCAAGAAATTGCAAAAATAGGCAGACGGCGTAGCCAGGACTGATCTTCGTGACGATTGTGGCAGCCGGCGGAAACCGAGCGGGCGTGCATTTCATTACCTTTGGTCCTGTAAATTGACTGCATCGGCAATTCTATTTCGACTCAATTCGCACGAAGCGCCATAATCCAGCTTGTGGACCAATCGCTGAAGGCATCCTGATTGGCGCGCGCGCTTTACCGAACGATCGCGGCTTCCCTCTTGATCGCGTTGATCGCGAAGAGCGCCGACGCCTTTCTTTGGTTCGGCTCGGGTCCGACCGCGACCGTCACCGCGACGCCGACCTCGTCGCCGACCCCAACCACTTCCAGCTCGCCGACACCGTCGCGCACGCCGACCAAAACTCCGATCCCCAAGGCGACGCCCGCGCCGCTTGCACACAACGTCGTCGGCGGCGAGTTCGATTTCATCGCCGGCAATCATACTTCGTTTTCCAGGATTGGCTCGCGCTTCGGCATCGGCCCGAAACTCCTCGCGCGCGAAAACGGCCGGCTGATGACAGACAAGGTCAACGAAGGCGACACCATTCATATCGACAATCGCCACGTGGCGCCGGTCGAGATCACCAACGGGATCATCATCAATCTGCCGCAGCGGATGGTGTTTCACTTCGAGGACGGCCGGGTCGATGGGACCTTTCCGGCGGCGGTCGGACGACCCGAGAAGAAGTGGCAGACGCTGACCGGGAAATTCAAAATCGTGCAACTGCGCGAGGATCCGACCTGGCGCGTGCCCGCGTCGATTCAGGATGAAATGGAAGCCGAGGGCAAGGAAGTCGTCGATGAGGTCGAGCCCGGCCCCGACAATCCGCTCGGCAAATTCTGGATCGGGCTGAGCCTGCCGGTGCTCGGGATTCACGGCACCAATCGCCCGCTCAGCATCTACAGCTATCGCACCCACGGTTGCATCCGGCTGCATCCCGACGATATCGAGGCGCTGTATGATGAAGTCGATCTCGGCGAATCGGGCGAGGTCGTTTACCTGCCGCTGATGCTCGCGAGACTTGACGACGGTCGAGTTTTCCTTGAGAGTCAACGCGATATCTACCGGCGCGGGACCGGCGGTATCGACGCGGTGCGGGCACTTGCAGGCGCCAATCATATCAGCGAGTCGATCGATTGGGTTAAGGCGGAGGCGGTGGTGAACGACATGGATGGAATCGCGCGCGACATCTCGACAGCGCCGGTAAGCTCGGCCTCGATCGCAACCGGCGCGGCTAAATGAAAACTCCAGTCGGGCGGCCCGTCGTGGAAAGGACGGCGATCACGCGCCGGCGCTTTTTTGCCTTAGGCGCGCTCGCAACCGCGCAACTGATCGTACCGGGTATCGCGATGGCGCGGACCCGCGTGCGCCTCCGTCAGCGAAGTCTGAAATTCTACAATCTGCACACTGGCGAGAGTCTCAAGACCACCTACTGGGTCAACGGCGAGTATCGGCCCGAGCAACTCGAGCGGGTGAACTATATCCTGCGCGATTTCCGCGCCAACGAGATCAAGCCGATCGATCCTTCGCTGCTCGATCTGCTGGCCAACATCCACCGGCGAATCGGCTCTTCGCATCCGTTCCAGATTATTTCCGGTTATCGCTCGCCGATCACCAACGCGATGCTGCACGCGAACAGCGAAGGCGTTGCGGTGCATAGCCTCCACCTCGACGGCAAGGCGATCGATATCTGCGTAGAGGGCCGCAGCCTTTCACAGATACGGCGCGCAGCTTGGAGCTTGCAAGGCGGAGGCGTCGGCTACTATCCACGCTCGGGCTTCGTGCACGTCGATACCGGCCGCGTCCGCTGGTGGTAGCGCGCTGATTCCGCGCAGCCGGCTTTCACGGCGATCGCTAATCTGATTTGTCGCGGGAGCGTTTTGGCGCCGCGACGTCCCGCAACGCCTCGCCTTCGGACGAGCTGCTCGCCATGTGCTGGGTCATCGCGTCGAGCTCGATGCCCAGCGCGTCCGCGACTCGATCGATAAAATTGAACAGGCTCGCGATCGTGACGATCACTTACGCGGCACGCGGACACCGCGAAGTATCGCGTTCATCGTCGCGCGGAAAAACATCTCGCCGGGCCACAAGCCATGCTGCCGCGGTTGCGAGGCGGATTCAGCGCTCCCCTTGCCGAGGCCGCGCACCAGTTCGAGCAATTGATTTATATCGGTGCGCCTCGCGACCGTTTCCAGCGCGCGAAAGCGAATGACGCGATCGCGATCGCGATCGATCACGAATACCGCTGGATACGCGATTCCACCCATCTCCTTGGTGTTCAACACTCCATAGGATTTGACGACGGTGCGATCCGGATCGCAGAGCAGCGGAAACTTGAGCGCGAGTTGTTCGCGCAGCGGCGCGGATCGAGCCGCATCGTCCACGGAGATCGCCGCTACCTCGGCCCCGGCGCTGCGAAATCGATCTGCCTCAGCCGAATAATCCGCCAACTGGCGGAGGCAAAACGGTCACCAATGGCCGCGGTAAAATATCAGCACGCACGGACCGCCCGACACCAGTTCGGAAAGGGTCCGCGTGGCGCCAGCCGAGTCGGCAATCGAAAAGTCGGGAGCTGCCTGCCCGACCGCCAGAACTTCTTGCTCGTTCATCGGATTTGGTTTGCCTCGAATAGAGGATGCACACCATCATGTCCATGCGTGCTGTTCAGCGGCAAGTGTTATTTCAGGTGGGCGCTCGCAACTTCAAAAGGAAATCAATTGTGAAGATGAAAATAATCGCATCGGCGGTGACGGCGGGATTTCTCGGATTCGCGGCGCTCGGCGCCGGAGTGGCTCACGCGCAGGATCCCACGGCCACCGATCCGAAGCACTACAAGCTAGAGCTGGAGAACGATCACGCGCGCGTGCTGCACGTCACGGTCGAGCCCAACGGCAGGGTCGAACTGCACGAAATGAATGGAGCGGTGGTTGTGCCGCTGATCGACTACGAATCGACGCTCAAGACCGCCGACGGCAAGTCGGTGATAGTCGAGCGCAAAATAGGCAAGGCGGCGTGGTTGCCCGCCGGCGGACGCGAGATCGAAGCGGGGGCGAAAGGCGTGGACGCGCTCCTGATCGAACTCAAGAACGCCGCTCCTGCGAAGTAACCATCCGGTTAATTAATCGGGCGGGGCCCGATTAGATATACATCGTGCCTTCGCCGGAGATCGCGCATCGTCCGCCGATTCGAACGCCGATCGTATCGCCGGTGCGCGTCACTTCGACTTCGATCCGGCTGGGGCGGCCCATCTCGATTCCCTGATCGATCGCGAATCGGCATCGCGGCGCCGCAGGAATCAATCGATGCATCGCGGCCTAGGCGCCGAATGGACCCGCCGCGCCGCCGGTCGCCGGATCCTCGGCGATTCCGACTGTATGCGGCGCGAACATCCGCGCGCGCACACCAAACTCGCGCGAATCCCCGATTGCGAACATATGCAGCGCGAGTTTCTCTTCGTGCGCATCGAACAACGCCGCCAGCGCCGGCCCGTTGGGAGCGCATCGCCCGAGCGCCTCGACCGATTTGATCGGCACGAAGAGAAACGGCACGCCGGTCGATACGATCTGGATCGGTAGATCGCCGCGGATGTCGGCCGGATCGATACCGAGCGCACTCGCGATGCGCGCGCGATCGTCGCGAATCGCGCCGTATGTGGGCTCGCGATGCGTCATCCAGACGAATTCAGGCTGGCGATGAACGCCTTCCACCGCGACGCTGATCGGCCCGATTTCGAGCTGCAGTATCGCCACGGTGCTGGGACCTTCGAGCACGATCTCGCCGCGGCTCGCGAGCACCCACGCCGTGCCGACCGTCGGATGCCCCGCCATCGGCAGCTCGACTCTCGGCGTGAAAATTCTCACTCGGCGAACCGCGGCTGCGATTTCGGGCGCGGACACAAAAGTCGATTCGCTGAAATTGAGTTCGTGCGCCAGCGATTGCATCTCGGTTGCGCTCAGCCCGGCGGCGTCGGTGAAAATTGCGAGCTGGTTTCCGCCGAATCGCTTCGCGGTGAAAACGTCACCAGTATGAATGAGTATCTGCGCGGCATCACGCGATTCTGCCCTGATGATAAACGCGAGCCAATCCGTATTTTCTGGTTGGATTGAACGTAGCCAGGTCGTAAAATCGCGGCGATGAGTTCCGCTCGTTCATCAGAACCTGTCTCGCCGCCCGCGGTGCGGGTGCGCGAGGGTTACGACCGCTGGGCCGAGGTGTATGACATCGATGGCAATCCGCTGATCGCGCTTGAAGCGCCCGAAGTGCAGCGGATGCTCGGCGAAGTGCGCGGCCTCGATGTCGCGGACGTCGGAGCGGGCACGGGGCGGCATTCAATTCGCCTCGTGGCGGCAGGCGCAAACGTCGTTGCGCTCGATCTCTCGGAGGGAATGATCAGCGCGGCGCGCGCCAAGCCGGGGATCGAGCGCGTGCGCTACGTGATCGCCGATTGCGGCGCGACGCTGCCGCTCCGCGACCGCAGTTTCGATCGCGTGCTCACGTGCCTGCTCGCCGATCACGTCGCGTCGCTCGACTTGTTTTTCGCGGAGCTTAGGCGCATATGCCGCCGCGGCGGATTTATCGTGCTGAGCACGGTGCATCCCGCGATGCATCTGCGAGGCGTGCGCGCGCGCTTCACCGATCCGGCGAGCGGGCAGAAAATTTATCCGGTGAGTTACGAGTTCGCGATTTCTGATTACGTGATGGCCGCGAGACGCGCGGGTCTCACCTTCGACGAAATCTGCGAGCGCGCGTTCGATGAAGCACAGGCGGCGAAGCTGCCGCGCGCCGCACAATATGCCGGATGGCCGATGCTGCTCGCGATGCGCCTGTCTCCCAAATAGAGAACGGCGGCCTCAAGCCGAGCGCATCCGCGATGCGCGCGCGCCGCGCTCAACAAATCAGCCGAACGCAAATGCTCGGTCGAAGATTGATCAACTATGCAGCGGTGGCTCCATCTCGCCCAAAGACAGCGCCAGCGTTTCTCTTGTCGCCCAAGGCTCAAGGAAGATCGCATCCCACCCCGGTAGGATTTTGCGGCTCAGCATTTCTGCGAACAGATCATAAGGTTGGTCGTATAAGAGAAGTATGAACTTCTCAGTGATCGTACGGATTGCATCGATCGCTTGATCCAAATCGCGAAACTTGGTGCGGACGTCAGCTGACAGATTGCTGTGAGCGGCTCGTTTGTTCGCGAACTCGATCGCTTTCTTACACTGGCGAAAAAGCAGAGCGCGGTCATCGCCTAGCAGACGTCGGCAGGCATCAGCCTCGAAGGGCGCGCTCCCTCTCTGGCGCGCTTCCAGCATCGCGCTCTCCGCTTCGTTTGGAAAGTGTTTCTCGAAACCCGTCCACAAGTCGCTAGGATCGCGGATCGCGTCATCGAGGATTTTTATGAGGCTAATATCACGCCGTTGGTAGTGCTCGCTCGTGAGGCGTCGAATGCCGACACTGGTTGCTACACCGTATATGACTTGGCTCCAATCGGAGAATTTTCTGCGCGACTGACCTTGGAGTCTCTTGTTCCGACGGACGATCTCCTGCAACGTTCGGAAAACGTATCGATTGAAAAGAAGCCCGACGACCTCGTTTCGGACCGGTATCAGTAAGTCAGCCAGATCTATGGTACGCTGCGGCGCTCTGCTCATAAATTTTCACTCCGGCACCGATACAAGCATCGGCGTTTCGCTGTTCAACTCTTTATTCTCACAACCTCGCGAACATTACGCTCACTCCTGACATTCGTCGTTCTCAGAGAGCGGCTGACGGAAACGGCGGCGCAACGTATAACAAATCGGCCATCACTGAGAGACCACGCCTGAGTGTATCGCGGGTCCTCCTTCGTCGCGTTCAGAGGGCCACACCTGCCAGCGTTTCCTCAACTTATCGCTGTCCTAGTTTTCGGGTTTTGGGTCACTTTTGATGGCGTGCGCCAGTACTCGGGAGCGGCGCCAACCATCTGGAAGATATGCGAGCGATTGAAAGTCTGCTAACCGTTAGCTAATCCACAGAACGCCAACACGAGAGGCGTATGCGATATTTTCTCAACCTTTTCTCACCTGAAACGTATGAGGCCTGGAAGCGGTCGGCACGAGATGTCTCGGGATTTCGGGTTCGTCAAAAGAACGCTGCCGACCGGATTTCACCCGGCGACAAGTTGGTCTGCTACGTAACTAGGCTCTCACGCTGGTTCGGGCTGTCTGAGGTGGTAAGCGGTCCCTACCTGGATGAGTCGCCCACCTCCTATCCAGAAGCCGATCCCTTCATGCTTCGATTCAAGGTGCGCCCGCTCGTCCTCTTAGAAATCGAAAAGGCTGTGCCGATTTACGAGGATTCAGTCTGGCAGGTTCTGTCATTCACAAAGAACCACGACAAGGGAGTCTCTACATGGACCGGTAAAATACGGTCGAGCCTAGTGCAACTGGACGACGCAGACGGCAAGTTCATTGAGGAGATGCTCATCCGCCAGCAGAATGACGGCAACTTGTACCCGGTTGATCGGGACGAATACCAAAAGCTGTTTGCCAACACTGTACGGAGAGCCGATAAGATCGTTTCGGTTTCGGTACCGAGCGATTCGGAGTTAGAGGAGCCGCGATCGACCAATGTTGAAGTCCGCGAATCGATCAAAGTTCAAGCGCTCATCGCTGAAATTGCTTCTCGAATGGGCTTGAAAGTCTGGATACCTAAATCGGATCGAAGTGCGGTCGAGCGAGAAGCGCCCATCGTGATGAACTCGATCATCGAGCGGTTACCCTTTAGCTACGACGAAGTCACTCTCCGCACAATTGAGAATATTGACGTGCTTTGGCTGCGGGGCCGATCGATAGTTCGGGCATTCGAGGTTGAGCATACAACTTCGGTTTATTCTGGAATCCTACGAATGGCCGATCTTCTCGCCTTGCAGCCAAACATGGATATCAAGCTGCACATAGTCGCTCCGGCTTCCAAGCGCGAGAAGGTGTTTCAGGAAATCCGCAGGCCGGTATTTTCCCTTCTAGAACATGGCCCACTCGCGGAAACCTGCACCTATTTGTCTTATGAAAGCCTGCGCGAGCTTGCCGAGCAAAAACATCTGGCTCATCTTTCCGATACCGTGCTCGACGAATACGCTGAAGAAGCCGAATGAAAGAAATTGCTCGAAGTTGTGCTAACGGGTACCGAACTGGGACCAGTCGGCGTCTCCTCGCACAACTCACGGCAATTCGTAGTCTCTGAAACCTGGACAGACAGACTGATTCAAATTGGCCGGCCCAGAAAGCCTGGACGCCAAGGAGCGCAGAGCCAAAATGAAAATGACAAGAATGAAGGTTTCAGACTTGGAAATTGACCCGTCACTTCAGCCGAAGCCTGATCCAGAGTGGACACGCCTTGCCAAAGCCGCACTTCAAGGCGAGTTGCCCGTCTACTTTGCCGCCATTCCTCTAATCCTTTGCGTGCCGTTCGATCTCGACTACCGACCCGATCTGCATCCGGTTGGCAGGCAAGCAATTCACCAATTCGTCGAAGCGGCGAAACTGCGGGAGTCGAACAGCTTGATCGTTTATCCGCGCGGTAAGTGGTTCGTGATTTCGGACCACTACATCGATCTCTTTGCGGCCCTTGAGGGGCGACCGGACTTCCTTACCTGCTTTATTCTGGGGAAGCCTGACAACGACGTGATCCACGACCTTCAGGGACCAGTTGCCCTTCAAGACGTGCCCAGGTTTTTCGGTCTCGCGTAGAAGGCGAAACGCACGTCACCTCAGTCTGACGCCCCACCTATCTCCCTTCTAAACAGCGCGTAGCGCGCATCCTCATCCCAACGGGAAGTCCGAAACCTGCGTGAGGTTTCGGACTTCCCCGAATGTTTCGTGTGAAACGTTACCGAAAAAATGACTGTTAAATAACGGCGAATCCGCTAATCGACAGCCGAGACCGCCGTTCACAGTTTCTGAAAAAAATTTGCGATCAGTTGCCGACGACAAAGACGCAACTCGTGGTGCCGCTGCCGCCGATATTGAGCATCGCGAATTTCTTCGCGCCTTCGACCTGATACTCGCCGGCCGTATGCGTGATCTGGCGATGACAATCGAGCATCTGGCGCACGCCGGTCGCACCCACCGGATGGCCCGCGCCGATTAGCCCGCCGCTCGGATTGATCGGCAGCTTGCCGCCCAGCTCGATCACGCCTTCCTCGATTGCTTTCCACGATTCGCCGGGCTTCGTGATTCCGAAATGATCGATCGCCATGTACTCGGAGGTGGTGAAGCAGTCGTGCGTCTCGATCCCCGACAGTTCCAGCGGCGAGCTGATCTCGGCGCGCTTGAACGCGTCGAGAATTGCCTGCCGTGTATGCGGCAAGACGTAAGCATTGTCCTTGCTCTCGGCGACCTTGGTGGCGAATTCGAGCGGCGCAGTGTGATGGCCCCATCCGAGGATGCGCGGAATCTCCTCGAGCTTAAGCCCGTTGCGCTTTGCCCACGCGCTCGCGAATTTTTCCGACGCGAGGAACACTGCGACCGAGCCGTCGGTGACCTGCGAACAATCGCTAATCTTGATTCGTCCGCCGATGACGGTGTTGAACTTGCTCTCGCGCTGCGCGTGGCTCTCGCTCATGAACCAATTGCGGGTCTGCGCGTTGGGGTTGCGCTTGGCATTCGAATAATTGACCGCCGAGATGTGCGCGAGATACTCGTCCTTCAGGCCGTAGCGCTTGTCGTATTCGTCGCCCAGCCGGCCAAAGAGTTTCGGAAATGGAAACTCGATTCCCTTCGCCTCGCGCTCGTACCATGCCGCGGTGCCGAGATAATCGCCGCCGGTGGTCGAATCGACGGTCTTCATTTGCTCGACGCCAACCACGCACGACAAGTCATAGCGGCCCGCTTCGATTTCGGCGGATGCAGCGATCAGCGCGATCGATCCGGACGCGCAGGCGGCCTCATGACGGCTGGTCGGCAGTCCGGAAAACGCGGGATCGATCTCGATGAAGAACGCTCCGACATGCCCCTGCTTGGCGTACAACTCGGCCGCGAAATTGCCGACGTGCGAGGTCTCGATTTCGCGCGGCTCGATCTTCGTAGCTTCGAGCGCGGCCAATGTCGCCTCGCGCATCATGGCGACGAAGTGCTTGCCTTCCTTGGACCAATTGCGGGCGAAGTCGGTTTGCGCTCCACCCAATACATAAACAGGCGCTGGCTTTGTCATCGCGCGCTCCTTTCGATCATTCAATTTTTATCCGACAAACGTGCGGCCATATTGCAGCACACCGCCCACGAAAAGTTTAGCGTCGCTCGATGCCGCCTGCCCGAGTGCTGGCGGCACCGGCAGGCCGAGCCGCTCGAGCATCGCGACGGTATTCTTCGCGCCGAGCAAATCGACGATCGCCGTCGGCGGCGCCCAATTGAAGCCGTACGACATGATCGTATCCACGTCGGCGGGAG
The DNA here is from genome assembly GCF_030646925.1 of Candidatus Binatus sp. Taxonomy (NCBI): domain Bacteria; phylum Candidatus Binatota; class Binatia (SeqCode); order Binatales (SeqCode); family Binataceae (SeqCode); genus Binatus (SeqCode); species Binatus sp. (SeqCode). The sequence goes on from NZ_JAUSKL010000107.1 coordinate 47,937, forward strand.
TCGCCGCCACTTCGCCCACGCGATTCAGCGCGTAACTTACATAGCCCAGCACGACGCGGCGGCAAAGGTCGGCGTCGGCAGTTTTCGCGTCGGCGAACACTTTGAGCGCGTCTGAATAGCGCCCCACGCGATGAAACTGCTTCATCTGCTCGACGAACTCGATCGGCGCCGGCTTCACCATCGGGACGTGATTGCCGGTCTTTGGATCGAGCACGAAAACTTCGGCGCCACTGCGTCGATAGAAGCCGCCGCGCTGGGGAGTCTTGTCGCCGAGGCATCCCTGCTCGAGCGCGCGATGCATATACGCGGGCATCTTGAAACAATCGCGCGCTTCGTCGTTGGTGTTGGCGAACACGTTATCGACGATCGCCTGATGCACATCCCAGCCGACCAGATCGACCGTCGCGAGCGGCGCCATCGCGCGCCCGGTATGCGGCCCGATCAGGTAATCCATGAATGCGACGCCATGCTCGGTCGCCAATTGCGCGACTTCGTTGAGAACCTTGAAGCCGACCCGATTGCCCACGAACGCGGGCCGGTCCTTCGTCACGATCACCTTGCGGCCGAGCCGCTTGGTGAGTATCGCGACGCAGTTCTTCACCACCTCGGCGTCGGTTTCTGGACTTGGAATCACTTCGGTGCCGACGATCACGTGCGGCGGATTGAACAGATGGATACCGAGAAAATGGTGGCGGAACGATTCGCTGCGGCCGGCCGCCATCGCGCCGATCGAGAGTCCCGAGGAACCCGTCGCGACGATCGCGTCCGGGCGGCGATACTTGTCGACCAGTTCGAAGAATTGCTTCTTGAGCGGCAGATCTTCAGCGAGCGATTCGAAGATCAAGCCGGCCTCACCGACTGCGCGAGCGAGATCGCGGTCGTAGGTGCCGAGCGAAATCCGTTCGGCGATCGCGTCGGCGCGGGCTAAATTTTGCACATCGGCCAGCGCATCGGCGCACTTGTCGTTAGAGCGCGCCAGCAACGTGACGCTGAATCCGGCGCCAGCGAATACGCATCCTGCGCCGGCGCCCATCGTGCCGTTAGCGCCGATAATCACGACCTTATTGTTGTCGGCCAAGCAGTTCTCCGGTCCTTGATGGAATCGGGATTTCGAGGCGACTGGCCGTGCAGTTCAATCCAGTTGGTCGCGCTCACGAGGCGTAAAAATCTCCGATCAGCCGCGAACGGATGTTATCCGAGCAGCGTCAGCCATGCCACAGCCGCGACAGCAAGGATTGTCTGCCATCTAGAAAATTCTCCTAAGGCTCGTGCCATGCGCGGCCGTCGGCACGAATCAGATCCTCGGCCGCCTGCGGTCCCCAGCTACCGGCCGGATACTCGACGAGCGGCACTCGCGACGCATCCGTCCACGAATCCAGGATGCCTTGCACGAACTCCCACGATTTCTCGACGAAGTGCCCGCTCGGAAAGAGCGTATGGTCGCCGTCCATCACGTCGAGCAGCAGCCGCTCGTATGCGTCGGGCGATACGCCGCCGCCAAAAGTGCTTTCGTAGCTGAGATTCATCCGCACGGGGCGCAGCGTGATATCGAGCCCCGGCTGCTTCGCCATCACGTCGAACGAAAATCCTTCGTCGGGCTGGATGCGAATCGTCAGCAGGTTGGCGGGCACCGCGGCTTCGCGATTGAAGAGAATCTGCGGCACGTCCTTGAACTGCACGAAAATCGAACTGGCCCGCTTCGGCATCCGCTTGCCGGTCCTGATGTAGATCGGCACGCCGGACCATCGCCAGTTGTCGATATAAGTTTTGAGCGCGACGAAAGTCTCAGTGTCCGAATTGTCGGGGATGTTCTGCTCGTCCATGTAGCCGACGACCGGCTTGCCGTTCTCGACGCCGGCGCTGTAACGCGCGCGCACCGTATGCGACCGCGCAGTGTCGGCGTGAATCGGGCGCAGCGCCTGCAGCACGTTGAGCTTGGCCTCGCGGATCGCGCTCGCGTTGAGCGAGACCGGCGGCTCCATCGCCAGCAGCGACAGCGTCTGCAGGATGTGATTCTGCACCATGTCGCGCAGCGCGCCCGCGCCGTCGTAGTACATCGCGCGCGTGCCGAGGCCTTCTGCCTCCGCCACAGTGATTTGCACATGATCGACGTTGCGCGCACCCCACAGGCGCTCAAAAATATTGTTCGCGAAGCGCAGCACCATCAGGTTCTGCACGGTCTCCTTGCCGAGGTAATGATCGATGCGGAAAATCTGCGACTCGTCGAGATTCTCAAGCAGCGCGCGATTGATTGCGAGCGCGCTTTCGAGGTCGTGGCCGATCGGCTTTTCGACCACCACGCGGGTGAAATTCTTCGCCTTGGGATCCGCGATCAAGCCGGCCTGCTTGAGCCGCGCGACCGAATCGCGGATCGCGTCGGGCGGGATCGACAAATAGTAAACGCGATTTGCCAGTATCCCGCGGGCCTTTTCGATCGATTCGAGCTTCGCCTTCAGCTTGTCGAAGCCGTCGGGCTGATCGAGACCCGCAAGATAGTCGAGGCCATCGACAAAACTTTGCCAGCATCCTTCTTCAACCTTCAGCCGTGAGAATCGATTCGTCCAGTCGCGCGCGCTCGCGTGGAACTGGTCGAGACTGAGTTCACGGCGCGCGAAACCGAGCACCGCGCTCTTGGCCGGCATCGCACCCTGCCCGCAATGAACGAGATTGTAGAGCGCCGGGATCAGTTTGCGCTTGGCGAGGTCGCCCGACGCGCCGAAAATCACGACGGTGCACGTCGGCGCGGGTTGCGTTCGATGAATCGTCAGACTTTCCATGCGGCGTTCATCCTTCGACGGCAAGCTGACTCCGAAGCCCGCTGGCGCGAAGCAGCCCTGACTGATAAATCTGACATGTTTTCGACCCTCATGATAAAGTCAATTTTCCCTGCCGAGAAACTCATGCGCGATTTCGGAAATCCGCGACTCCCGTGAGCTCGACCAGCTTCGGCACCGCGGCCGATCCGCCGCAGCGCGGATGGCTCGCGACCTGGTTCCCGGTGCTGGCGTGGGGAATCGTCATCTCGATGCTGTCCACCTCGGCGTTTTCGTCCGATAAAACCGCCGCCATCATCGATCCGATCCTGCAATGGCTGATGCCCGATATCAGCGGTCCTGCGATGTCGGTTTGTCATCTGCTCGTGCGTAAATCCGCGCACTTCACCGAATACGGAGTGCTCTTTTTTCTGCTGGTGCGCGGTCCGATGGCGCGGCGGCCGTATGTCGCGCTGGCGCTCTGCCTCTTCTACGCGATGGCCGACGAGGGGCATCAATTGCTCGTGCCCGGCCGCGGCGCGTCGCTCTACGACGTCGCGCTCGATTCGAGCGGTGCGCTGTTCGGCAACTTCCTGACGCTGGCGATAGCGGAATTCGCGTAATCTGCATCACGCGGCCGCGTTCGATCGTTACGCGGCGGGGTCGAGGCGCGAGCTGATCCGCTCGACGCGGCCGAAGAACCCGATCAGATTCTTCAGCTCGGCGGGAATCTTGAGCTCGCCGGTAAACGCAAAATAATAAAGCTGGCCGTATAGCGAGAAGTCGGCGAGCCCGATTCTGCCGGTCAGGAACGGCCGCGACGCGAGTTGCTCCTCGAACGGCGCCAGCGCCGCGCACGCGCGATTCCAGTTCGCGGTTTCATCCGCGATCGTGCGCTCGACAAAGCCCGCGCCGTACTTGCGCTCGCGAATCAGGCGCCAAAGTGCGGCGCGATCGGCGCCCTGGCTGCCGTAGTATTTAAGTTCGTCGGCGAGGGCCGCCGGATACACCGACTCTTCGAGGCGATTATCGATATAATCCGCGAGCGCGAGATGCAGTCCGCGCCATCCGGGCGGAAAAATCGTCGGCTCCGGATGCATCTCCTCGAGCCGCATCGCGATCCGCGCCGAATCGACTATCGTTTCGCCGCTCGCGAACGTCACCGCCGGCACCGTCATCTGTCCCGACGCGATCAGCAGTTCCTTGCGCTCGAGATAATCAACTTCCACCACCTCGAAATCGACGCCCTTGAACTCGAGCAGCTTGCGAACCTTGGCGCAGAACGGACTGCCGAGAAATTGATACAGCTTCGCCGCCATCTATGATGCTCCGAGGAGTGCTCTGAGGATGTCGTCGAGATCGAGCCCGCGAATCGACGGACGCACCACGTCGGCGTTCGCGAGGTCCGCCGCCGTCGCGGTATGGCAGATCGCGAGCACCTTCATGCCCGCGCGATGCGCCGCCTCGATTCCGGCGGGTGTGTCCTCGATCACCAGGCATTCGTAGGGCATCACCGGGTCGCGCTGGCGGAGCATGAATCCGATCCGGCCGAGCGCCAGCAGCATCCCGTCGGGCGCCGGCTTGCCGTGCTCGACGTCGTCCGCCGCGATGATATCGAGAAAAAATTCGCGCAGCTTCGCGCGGCGCAAGATCGCTTCCGCCTCAACGCGCAGCGTGCCGGTCGCGATAATCAACGGGAACCGCGCGGCGCTGGCGCGCACGAACTGTTCCGCACCGTCGTAGAGAACGTCGCGCTCGGCGATGATCGCCTGGTAGATCGCGGTCTTGCGCGCGATCAGCGCGGCGATGCGATCCTCGCTCGGTGCGATGCCATGTTCGCGCAGCACGGTCGTGAAGCAATCGCGATCGTCGTAGCCGATCAGCCGCTTGAAATAGTCGTCGCTCACTATTTCGATTCCGTCGGGACGCAGCGCGTCGTTGAACGCCACCAAATGAAGCGGTTCGGTTTCGACGAGAGTTCCGTCGAGGTCGAATATCACGGCGCGAATCATGTCGGGGCTATCGTTTATCTGGCCGGCTCACGCTTTGGAAGTAGGCCTCGGCAATAGCGCCACGATCTCACGCTGGCGCGGTTCGCCGCTGACCAGCGCGCGGCCGTTTTCGATCGTCATGTCGAGTTCGCTGCGCACGCCGAATTTGCCCGGCAGGTAAATTCCCGGCTCGACCGAAAAGCAGGTGTGCTCGATCAGCGCGCGATCGTCGAGCGTTTCGAGCGAATCGAGATTGGCGCCGGTGCCGTGCACTTCGCGTCCGATCGAGTGCCCGGTGCGATGCACAAAATTGTCGCCGTAGCCCGCCGCTTCGATCACGCCGCGCGCGGCGCGATCCGCCTCGCGTCCCGAGATCGTTCGACCCGCGTTGACGCGATTCGCGACCGCCTCGACCGCCGCGTCCCGCGCCCGCGCGACAATCTCAAACACGTGCGCATGCTCGGCCGGAATCGCGTCGCCGGCGAACGCGACCCACGTGAAATCGGCGTAAATACTCTCCGGCGCCGGCTCCTTCGCCCACAAGTCGAGCAGGACGAAGTCGCCAAGCTTCAGCGCCGCGCTCGACGCTCGCGACACCGCGTAATGCGGATCGGCGCTGTGCGCGTTGATCGCGACGATCGGCGGCTCGTCGGCGACCAGTCCGTGCGCCCCGATTCGTTCCATCACGAAATCCTGGATCGATGCCTCGTCGCATGCGATTCGATCGCTAAGGCGCCGCGCGAGTTCTTCAAAAGTTTCATCGACCACGCGCCGCAGTCCGACTGCCGCCCGATGATGACTCGCCATCTGCACGTCACTCAGCGTCGCCTCGAAGCGCTGGATCAAGTCCGCCGCGCTGACCACTTCGACGCCCATCGATCGGATCAGTTCAACCGTGCCCGCATCGACGCGCGAGACATACGGAATCGCGCATCCGGGCGAGTAGTCCATCGCGATTTTGCGGCATCCGCCGAGCGCGTTGCGCAGCGCCGCGACCATCTCGGCGTGCGATCGATAAACGATCTTCTCCGCTGCCAGCGCGTCCAGGCGATGCGCCTCGACCGCCGATACGATCGCGCGCGGCCTGCCGTCGGCCGGCACGAAGCAGAACCATCGGCGCGTCGCGATACCGCCGCTCGCCAGTCCGAGGATCCGATACGCCAACGGATCGCTCAGCCGAAAATCGTAGAAGAGCCAGCCGTCGAGCGACGCGGCGCGGAGCGCGTGCGCTATTTCGCCGAGCCGCGTCATCCCTCCTGTCCGAGCTTGAAGCGATTGCCCCAGGCGTGCACGTGCTCCGGCTCGATTTTCACGATTGGATTCTTCTCCGGCTCGAGCGCCATCCCGCGGTACTGGCCGTACTTGTCGCGCAGGTTGCGCAGCGCGAGCATGTATTCCTTCTGATCGTCCACCACCCGCGCTTGCCCCTGGATCAGCACGTAGCCGAGCTGCGTCCAGTCCTCTTCATAGCAATCGATAACAACGGCGACGCGCGGATTCTCCGCGATATTGCGCATCCGCTTGATTTTGCGGCCGGGCTGGCGCTTCGGCTTTTCGTCGATCACGAAATAAATCCGCGCGCCGTCGAACCAATAGCAGAGCGGCACGTTGTGCGGGGCGCCGGATTGATCGGCCGTCGCGAGCCGCGCCACGCGCGCGCCCATGATGAAGTTGCGGACCGTCGAGTTCATCAGCAACGCCAGCGATTGGTCTGACATCAGCGCTTCTCCAACCGGTTGAGCGCGCCCTGCGCGGCGCGCGCGAGCGCGGGATCGGTCTCGCTCGCGGCGGCAATTCTGAGCGCCGGCAAAGTGCGCGAAGTTGAACTGCGAACATGTCCGATCGCGACCGCCGCCGCGCGCCGCACGCCCGCGTCGGGATCCGATTCGAGGCTCTTGAGCGCGATTCCCGCCGCGTCGCCGCTGCTATCGTCGATTTTCGCGAGCACCGAAAGCGCGGCCAGCCGGATATGCACGTTCGCGTCGCGCGCCGCCCGTTCCAGCAGCGCCAGCACGTCGGCGCCCGCGATTCCGAGATCGCGGATGCAATAAAGCGCCATCTTGCGCGCATTCGGATTGCCATCGGCGGCGAGCGAAATCATCCGCGCGCGGACTTCATCACGATACGCCCGGCCAAGCTGCACGACGAGCACCGATGCGGCCCATCGGATGTCGCCGTCGTCGTCGCCGAGCGCCTCGCAAAGCGCGGCGGCGCATTCGATTGCCAAATTGTCGCCGCCGAGTTGCGCGAGCGCATACGCCGCACCAAATCGCGCGCGCCGATTGCCGCGCACCATCGTGCGCTCCAGCGCCTCTCGCACGCGACAATCGCCCGCATTCGCGGTCGCCGCCAGGGCGTCGATCGCCCGGCGCTGCAGGAGCTTGCGCTCCGCGCCGATGCAAGCGATCAGCAATCCCTGCACTTCGCTGCTGATGTCCTCTGGCGCCGCGAGGATCGAGTCGATCGCGGCGAGTTGCCGCGCGATATCGTTCGACCGAAGCTCCGCCGCGATTCGATCATCGCGATCGATTGGCGCGTCACTTGATTTGATTTCGTCCGTCATTTCGCCGCCGCAATCAGCCGCACGATATTCGACATCTCGCCGGCGCCCAAAATGAAATTTCCGTTGCGCGAAAACGTCCGCGTCACCGCGCGCGCGACCGACGCAAGGTCGTGCGGATGCCCGCGAAGTTCTGCTTCCAGTTCCGCGATCGCCGCGGTATTCGCGATGAAGTCCCCGCTTAGCATCGCCGCTTCGATTGCGCCCTCGGCGTCCAGCGCGACGCGCGCCTCGATCGATCCGAGCTGCCCCGCGATCCGATTCGTGCGCGTCATCGACGACGACCCCGTCCGATTCAGCCATCCCGAATCCGCGAGTGCGTGCCCGCGATACGTCCCGTGTGCGGATTCCTCCGGACTGAGTTCCCGCCTCTTCGCTGCGCCAAGTAGCGTTTCATATCCCGCCGCGATCGCGCCGGCGAGTTCATCGAACCCGATATCGCGATCAAGCTCGCGAGTAAGCTTGGTCGCCGAGTCGGGACCGTACATCCGGCACGCCACGACGCCGTCCGGGTCGAACCGTTCCAGATCATGCACGACTTCTTCCATCCCGCGATTCACCGCGAGCGTCGCCTCGAAGAGCATCGCGCCGGACTCATTGACGTTATACGTGCACATCGCGATTTCGCACTGTTCAAAGGTTATCGCGTCGCGCCCGGGGTAGAAACAATTGAGCCCGAGCCCGCGGAGCCCGGTCAGCAGTCCGCGCGCATAGCGATTCATGATCTGTTCGGGCTTGAGCGGCGCGGCTTCGTCGATGAGGAGCGCCGTCCGCGACGGGAGAATCAGCGCGAGCCCGAGCCATCCTTCGCCCGCGCCGACAACCCGTCCGCCGGTCAGCCGCCGGTACGCATTGATTCCCGCGCGTTCCGCCGGCCCGCCGTACAGATGAAACCGGCCGAGCGACAGATATCGCCCCGGCGCGCGATAAATCAGCAGGAGCGGCGGCGTCGCCCGCGCGGCGACCGCGTCGAGGAAGTGCAATTCGAGGCCGGCGAGCGCATCGGGCGCCAGTGCCGATGCTGCGATTACATCGAAGGCGGCCACTCCACGATGCTATCCGCGCGCCTCCCGCCGTATCAAGGCGAGCTATCAACGCGATCGTCCGGCAAATTCACATGTTCTGAGGATCTTGTCGCGTTTAGTTTCGGATGATCGCGCTGTCAGAAATGTCGATTACGGGATTCGTCGGACGACCATATGATGTTCACACCTTTATCCCGATTAGGAGCAAAGCGATGAGATATCTATGCGCCGTCTACTTCGAACCGAAGGCATTGGAATCACTGTCCGCGCTTGAGCGCGCGGCGCTCGACCGCGACTCGATGGCCTACGACGAAGAGTTGCGGCGAAGCGGTCATTACCTCGTGTCGGACGCGCTGCAGCCGGTGAGCAAGGCCCGGACGGTGCGAGTCCGGAAGGGCAAAGTATCCGCTATCGACGGTCCCTTCGCCGAGACCAAGGAGCATCTGGGCGGCTTTATCCTGATCGAAGCGAAGGACATGAACGAAGCGATCCAGCTTGCATCGGGGATCCCGCTGGCGAAGCTCGGCAGCATCGAAGTGCGCCCCTCAATGGAGATCGCGCCGCCCGCCGAACGCTGACCCGCACCCCCCGCGGGGAAGAGAGAAGAGGTCCGAAACCCCTCACGGGTTTCGGGCTTCCTGGGGTGACGCGCAGCCGACTTCGGGCCGTAGGGCCGAATCGCAATAAGACAGGATGCGCGCTCCGCGCTGTGCATAGTTTGCGATCAAAGCTGCTGAAAACTAGAGGTTTGCACGGTGCCCTCTCAGCAGCCTACTAACAGGCCGGAGGCCGCATCTTCATCACAACGGGAAGTCCGAAACCTCGTGAGGTTTCAGGGGAATGGTTTTTCCGAGGATCGGACTTGCGCTGCAGCGGCGAGGGGGCGCGATCGCGCGTCAGCGTTCTTCGCCGAAGAGGAAGATCGACAGCGCGATCATCGCGAACATGAAGTTCGGCAGCCATGCTGCGAGCCACGCCGCGAGCAGCCCGGAGCGTCCGAGCGACGACGTGATCCCGAACGACAGCCAGTAGCCAAACCCGATCAGAATCGCGAGCAGAAAGCTCCGTCCGAGACTCGAATTGCGCGGCAATGGATCGAGGCTAAGCGCCATCCCGAGCGCGACCATGATCAGGCACGCAAGCGGCATCGCGTATTTCAAATCGCGATCGACGACGTAGCCGCCGGGGTCGAGCCCCTTGCTGCGCAAATCATCGATATACCGATTGAGTTCCCACAGGCTGAATTCTTCCGGCTCGACGCGCAGCAGGCCGAAGTCAGCGGGAGTCAGGCCGAGATCGAGGCGCATCTTGGCGGTTTTCTTGACGTTGCCGTTGGGTTCCATCTCGAATGAATTGGGCTGATCGGGAATCCATCGGCGGCCGTTCCATTTGGCGCTCTCGGCGCGCACGAGGTCCTTCAGGCCGAACTGATCGTCGAGCTGGTAGTGGCTGACGCCGACCAGTTCTTTGCGCTTGCCGTCGAACACGTCGGCGGAGACGAAGCCGTCGCGCACGCGGACCCAGATTCGCCGATTGGCGAACACCCCTTTCAGTTGGCGCTTTTTCAACTGCACGTCGTAGAGGTACTTCGCCTGGCGCGTCGCAGCCGGCACGACCATCTCGCTGAGGACGAAATCGGCGCCTGAGATCAGGATCGCGATCGCCAGCACCGGCACCGCCATCTCGAGCCGGCTGATACCGAGTTGCTGGCAGGCCAGCACTTCGCCCGATCGATTGAGCAGCGCGAAGCCAAGCAGCACGCCGGCCAGGCTCGCGACCGGCATGATCTGCGACATGATAAGCGGCAGCTTGAGCGCGAAGTACTCGAGTCCGATAAGGCCGAGGCCGCCGTAATGAAGCAGATCGTCGAAGCGATCGAAGACGTCGCCCAGCAGGTAGGCGGCGGTGAAGGCCGCGAGGCAGACGAGGAAGGGGCCGAAGAATTGTCCCGCGATAAAGCGATCCATCACGGGCGACAGGCGCGGACGAAGTCTCATGCTGGTTGCCGGCTCCGCTCGAAGCGCTCGACGAAATCCCAAATCAGGTCGCCGGGGCCGCGGCCCTGGTCGCCGCGATCCGACGCGGCGCGGTAGAAGAGCCAAAAAGCGAGCGCGGCGAACACCACGTTGGGGAGGCTCATCGCGACGAGCGCGTCGAGCCTTCCACGCTGCGCGAGCGTCTCGCTCACGCGCATCAGCGAGTAATAGAGGAAGAATAGCGCGACGCTTACGCCGAAGCGCTCCGAATGACCGCCGCGCGCCGGCCTGAGCCCGAGCGAGACTCCGAGCAGCGCGAACAGCAGCGTCGCGACCGGGACCGTGTAGCGGCTGGCTAGTTCGGTCTCGGCGAGGTAGTCGGGCTTGCCCTTGGCGCGCGCCTCGTGAATCGTTTGCTCGAGCACGGGATAGGACATCTCTTCGGGGTCGAGATCGGTCACGCCCATCGCCATCTCGGGGCTGATACTCAAATCGTAAACGCGAAAACTGGTTACATGCGACGTGTCGGCGGATTGCTCGACGCCAAAGATCGAGCCGTCGAACAGCCGGAGTGTGATCGACCGGTTCTTTTCGTCGGGCAACAGGATTCCGCGCTTCGCGATAATCGTGTTCTGCTGCTTCGGGTCGCGCGCGTCGGAGATCATCACGCCGGTCATGGTCGAGTCGGCGTCGTTCATCTGATCGATATAAACCACTAGGCCCGGGAAGCTGCTGTTGAAGACTTTTTCGCGGAGCCCCGCGGTCGTGCGGCTCTGGCTCAGTTCGTAGAGCGTCAAGCGCAGATGCGAATTGGCCCACGGCCGCAGCGAGAACGCGAAGTAACTCGAAAGCGCATAGACCACGAATGCAAACGCCATCACCGGCACCGCGAGGCGGTAGAGACTCACGCCGCAGGCGCGCGCGGCGGTCATTTCCTGATCGCTCGACATCCGGCCGAAGCCCATCAGCACGCCGAGCAGCACCGCCATCGGAAAGGTCAGTTCGAGAAACGCCGGCATTATCAATCCGATAATGTGTCCGACCTCGCCGAGCGTCACGCCGTGATTGACGACCATCTCGGTGAGCTTCAGCATCCGGCCCGTGACGAGTGCGAAGGTGAGGAGAGCCACGCCGACCAGGAACGGCGAGATCACTTCGCGCGCGACGTAGCGGTCGAGGATCGAGAAGCCTGGAAGTGCGAGTCTCATGATCGGGCGCGAAGTTTCACCACTGATCAAACTCTAAACTTACGCGCGCATGATTGGAACTTCGGATCAAACGGCGCTTGCAGTTTGAAGCGAGCAGAGACGTGATCGAGCGGGCACTGTGGCGGTCTGATATTATCGCGCATGATGAAAGACTTCCGCGACAAGGGCCGCAAGCCGCGCTTCAACCGCGGCGGCCCGAAGCCGCGGCGCTTCGAGAAGAGCGCGCCGCCGAATCAATCGCAGCCGAAAGCGCGGCCATCGCCGGCGCCGACGATGCGCGAGGATCGCCGGCCAGCGGATCGCGCAAGCGCCGGCAACGAGCGCGAGATCGTGTACGGCGTCGAGCCGATTCGCGAACTGGTGGCGGCGGCGGCGGCGACGATTCGGGCGCTGTACGTGAAATCCGGCGACGAGCGGCGCTTCTCGCCAGAGATCAACGAAGTGCGCACGGCAGGCGGCCGCGTCGAATTTGTCGATGACGCCGGACTCGAGCGGCTCGCGGGCCAGGCCGCGCGTCATCAGGGGATCGCGGCCCTGATGCGCGAATACGAGTACGCGCCGATCGAGGAAATCCTCGAGCACAAGCCCGACCCGGTGCTGCTCGTCGATGGCGTCACCGATCCGCGCAATCTGGGCGCGCTGATGCGATCGGCCGAGGGCGCAGGCGTCGGCGCGGTCGTGCTCGCGCGCGATCGCACAGTCGGGATTACGCCGGCGGTGGTGAAATCGTCGTCGGGCGCGTGGATTCACCTTAAGGTCGCGCGATGCGGCAACGTGGCGCGCACGCTCGAACAATTGAAGGAAGCGGGTTACTGGATCGCGGCGCTGGCGGCGGGCGGCGCGACCTCGATCTATGATCTTGATACGACGCGCAAGCTGGTGATCGTCGTGGGATCGGAGGGCCGCGGGGTGCGCGAGATCGTGAGGAAGGGGGCCGACTTCGTGGTGGACATCCCGATGCGCGGCAAGGTCGCGTCGCTCAACGTGTCGGTGGCGGGCGCCGTGGCGCTGTACGAGATCGCGCGCCGCCGGGCGGAATCGGCGCGCACGACCGGTTCGTGAGACGGTCTTCTTTTGGATCTATCTCAGTGTCATTTCGAGCGCAGCGAGAAATCCCGGATCCGGGATTCTTCGCTTCGGCAGCCTCCGCTCTGAATGACAGAAAGGAGATGCTCGCGGAGCAAGAACCAGACCCGGAAATGCCCGAATCGGGCGTTTAGCTTGACAGGCCGGGAGGTGCCGAATAGCTTTTTCTTCTTAATGTCGTTTGCTTAACGTCGTTTGCCGATGTAGCTCAACGGTAGAGCAACTGATTTGTAATCAGTAGGTTGCGAGTTCGATTCTCGCCATCGGCTTGGTCGGCATCGGCTTGAGGAGAGGTTCCCGAGTGGCCAAAGGGAGCAGACTGTAAATCTGCCGGCTTATGCCTACGGAGGTTCGAATCCTCCCCTCTCCACCAGTATGATAGAGGGTTCGACGGAGCGAGCGGGAATAGCTCAGTTGGTAGAGCGCGAGCCTTCCAAGCTCGGGGTCGCGGGTTCGAGTCCCGTTTCCCGCTCCACAGGTTTGACGGTTTTGGGGCGCGTAGCAAGTAGAGAATCGTTCGGGGCGATCGAACGAGAATTGATTCCGGGATTTTTCCGGTTGAGCGCTACGGACGCCCATGTAGCTCAGTCGGTAGAGCACTTCCTTGGTAAGGAAGAGGTCACGGGTTCGAATCCCGTCGTGGGCTTTCCAATCTTGCGCCGTTTAAACGGCGCGCCGGTTTTGGAGCGGATGCGACTATGAGAGATTTGATTTCACTGGCGTGCGAGGGTTGCAAGCAGCGCAACTACACCACCACCAAAAACAAGAAGACCCAGACCGACAAGTTTTCGATCAAGAAGTTCTGTCCGAAATGCCGGGCACATACGGTCCACAAAGAGAATAAAGTTTAGCCCGAGCGCGCCGGATCCCCGTACGCAGGGCGCGGCGGCCGCGCGCGGGTATCGCCGGCAGTGGAAGCGAGGGCCAGTAGCTCCAATTGGCTAGAGCGTCGGACTCCAAATCCGAATGTTCCAGGTTCGAATCCTGGCTGGCCCGCCATCTTGCGGGGAAGGGTAAATTTGCGCAAGGCCCGGATGGAGCGGTCCTTGCTTTGGATGCATTAAATGGATAGATTAAAAAGTTACCTCAATCAGGGCGTAAACTTCTTCAAGGAAGCATGGACCGAACTCGCGAAGGTCCACTACCCCTCGCCCAAGGAGACCATGCAGGCCACGATTGTGGTGGTGGGCCTGACAATAGTGATGTCCCTGTGGTTGGGAGTAGTTGATTTTTTCGCGGTGCGCGGCGTGCAGATGCTGCTCCGCTGAGCGGGCGGTATCGGCCACAGGAAACGATCGCGGGGAAATTAATCGGTAGGCCACGGCTCTGAAAAGAAATGACTGAAGTTCTAAACGACACCGCCAAGCCTGGGATGAAGTGGTACGTGGTCCACACCTATTCCGGCTATGAGCACAAGGCCAAAGCCGCGCTCGAGGAGCGCGTGCGCTCGCTCCATATGGAGGAGAAGGTCGGCAAGGTGCTGGTGCCGATCGAGCGCGTGCAGGAACTCGGCAAGGGCGGGCAGCGCAAAGTCTCGAGCCGCAAATTTTTTCCTGGCTACATCTTCGTGCAGATGGTGCTCAACGACGAGACCTGGCACATAATCAAGAATACGCCGAAGATCACCGGCTTCGTCGGCCATTCGACCAATCCGCCGGAAGTGCCGGAATCGGAAGTCGGCGAGATCGAGCAGCAGATGGAAGAGGGGGCGCTCCGGCCCAAGCCCAAGGTGCTGTTCGAAGTCGGCGAGGCAATCAAGGTGGTGGACGGCCCGTTCCAGGACTTCAATGGCACGGTGGAAGAAGTCAAGCCCGAGAAGGGCAAGGTGCGGGTTTTGATCTCAATCTTCGGCCGCGCGACGCCGGTCGAACTCGATTTCGTGCAGGTGGAAAAAGCCTGAGACGACGACTGCGGCGCGAAACGACATTGAAGACGTCGCGCGGTTTGGCGATCGCGCTGCGAGAGCGAGCTCCGACGCATCCATCTGAATCTATCTGGAAGCTATCTGAACGAAAACTGAACTGAGTACGAATGACCGAACGGCAGGACTCTGAAATCAAGTGGCTAAGAAAGTAGTTGGATCGATTAAACTGCAAATACCCGCTGGCGCGGCGAATCCGTCGCCGCCGGTCGGGCCGGCGCTCGGCCAGCGCGGCGTCAATATCATGGAGTTCTGCAAGGCGTTCAACGCGCAGACGCAGAACATGCAGGGACTAGTGATTCCGGTGGTGGTGACGGTCTATGCCGACCGCTCGTTCACCTTCATCACCAAGAGTCCGCCCGCGTCGATCCTGCTGCTCCGCGCGGCCGGGGTCGAAAAGGGATCGCCGATGCCGAACAAGAACAAGGTCGGCAAGGTGACGCGCGCGCAGGTCGAAGAGATTGCCAAGACCAAGTTGAAGGATCTCACGGCGGCCGACTTGAGCGCGGCGATCAACACGGTCGCGGGCACTGCCCGGTCTATGGGTATCGATGTCACTGAGTGACATCGAGGATTGGGGAATCGACGTTACCGACTGAAGAGGACGGGCGCACAGAAGATGGCAGGCAAGAAATATCAGGAAGCGGCCAAAAAGATCGATCGCGAGAAGCGCTATCCGCTCGACGAGGCGCTCAAGCTGGTGATCGATAACAAAGTCGCGAAGTTCGATGAAACGGTCGAGATTGCGGTGCGGCTAGGGGTCGATCCGCGCCAGGCGGATCAGAATGTCCGCGGCACCGTCGTGCTGCCGCATGGTACCGGCTCGGTGGCGCGGGTGCTGGTCGTCGCGAAGGGCGAGAAAGAGCGTGAGGCGCGCGAGGCCGGCGCAGATTTCGTCGGCGGCGACGAGATAATCAAGAAAATCCAGGAAGAGAACTGGCTCGACTTCGACCGCGTGATCGCGACGCCCGACATGATGGCGCAGGTCGGACGAATCGGCAAAATTTTAGGCCCGCGCGGCCTGATGCCCAATCCCAAGGTCGGCACCGTCACCTTCGACGTGGCGAAAGCGGTGGCGGAAATCAAGGCCGGCAAGGTCGATTACCGCGTGGACAAGGCGGGCGTCGTTCATGCGCGAGTCGGCAAGATCAGTTTCGGCCCGGATAAATTGCTCGAGAACACGCGCGCGCTGCTCGGCTCGATCGTACGCGCCAAACCGGCCAGCGCCAAGGGCAACTACGTGCGGAGCGTCGCGGTGAGCTCGACGATGGGCCCCGGAGTGCGGGTCGATACGGCGGCGGCCGCAGCGAAGGCATTGGCCGCGGCTTAAAGCATCGCGGCGCGTTTGGACAAGATTGGATTCGGATAGAAATTAGATGAAGAAGCAAGAAAAGACCGCGCTGGTCGATGACCTGAAGCAGAGTTTCGGGCGCGCGAGTATCGCGCTCGTGTCGGAATACCGCGGGATGACTGCGGCGGAATCGACCGAGATGCGGCGACGCCTGCGGGCCGTGCGCGGCGAGATGCGAATCGCGAAAAACACGCTGGTCCGGCGCGCAATCAAGGGTACCGCGTACGAGGCGCTCGACGAAAAACTGGGCGGACAGATCGGGCTGATTCTCAGCTACGAGGATCCCGTCGCGCTGGCCAAGACGTTCACCTCGTTCGGGCCGCTCGGCGACAAGCTGAAGCTGCGCGGCGCGGTGCTCGGCGGCAAGGCGCTTTCGGTCGAGGAAGTGCAGGCGCTCGCGACGTTGCCGCCGCGCGAAGTCGTGTTCGGACAGTTGCTCGGACTGCTGAACGCTCCCGCGACGCAGTTGGTGCGATTGCTCAACGAGCCGGGCTCATATCTCGCGCGAGTGATCGACGCGATCGGCAAGAAAAACGGCGAGGGCGCATCGGCGCCCGCCGCTCCCGAATCGGCGCCAGCGGCTTCGAGCGAGACGCCGCCGACAGACACTCCGCCAACCGACGCGGCGCCGCCGGCGGGCGAAGGCCAGGTTTGAATTCGCGGGGACGCAGGTTCCCTTATCGAGGAAGAGACCGGACGACAGCCTCATCACTCAAGGTCCAGCGGGGCGGTTCGAGACTTAAAAATTTGCTTAAGAAGAATCGCTGAAAACTCCCACGTTCAGCGGATTCGTAAGGAGAGAAGGTACCATGGCAGAAGGACAGCTCAGCCGCGATCAAGTGAAGGATTACCTGAAAAATCTCACCCTGATCGATGCGGCGGCTCTGGTTAAGGAACTCGAACAGGAACTCGGCGTGTCGGCGGCGGCTCCAGTCGCGATGGCGGCAGCGCCGGCGGCGGGCGGTGCTGCGGCGCCGGCGGTCGAGAAGGACGAGTTCGACGTCGTGCTGACGGGATCGGGCGAAAAGAAGATCCAGGTGATCAAGGTCGTGCGCGAGTTGACCGGACTCGGCCTCAAAGAGGCGAAGGACCTGGTCGATGGCGCACCGAAGGCGGTCAAGGAAGGGATTAACAAGGCGGAAGCCGAAGAGATCAAAAAGAAGCTCGAAGATGCGGGCGGCAGCGCGGAGCTGAAGTAGGAGACGCGAGTCTTTTTGACGCATAACATCCGGTCGAACAATTCGAACCAGGCGCGGCGTATCGTCGCGTGCGATATTCGAACGGTACTTTTTGAGAAAGCCGTGGGCACGGGGGACATCCCTGCGTCCGCGGCCTTTATTGCTTCACATCGCGCCGCCGGCAAAGCGAACGATCGCGGCCAAGCGAGCGCGGAGCGCCATCCAAAATAACCAAGGCGCAAGCATGGTGAGGTAGCGATGTCCCAAGTTCACGTAACGAGCAATCTTCGTATTCGCCGCTCATTCGGCAAGATCAAGAAGATCATCGAGATTCCGAATCTAATCGAGATTCAGAAGCGCTCGTACGACGATTTCTTGCAGGTGGGAGTCTCGACCGAGGATCGCGCGGACCTGGGTCTGCAGGCGGTCTTCAAGTCGGTCTTTCCGATCAAGGATTTCAACGAAACGGCCTCGCTCGAGTTCGTCAGCTACGAGCTTGGCACGCCCAAGTACGATGTCGACGAATGCCATCAGCGCGGCATGACTTACGCAGCGCCGCTGAAGGTCAAGATTCAACTCGTCATCTGGGACGTCGAGAACGGCCGGCGCTCGATCAAGAACGTCAAGGAGCAGGAAGTTTACTTCGGCGAGATCCCGCTGATGACCGGCAACGGCACCTTCATGGTGAACGGCACCGAGCGCGTGATCGTAAGCCAGTTGCATCGCTCGCCCGGAGTATTCTTCGAGCACGACAAGGGCCGCACCCATTCGACCGGCAAGCTGCTCTACTCGGCGCGAATAATTCCCTATCGCGGGAGCTGGATCGATTTCGAGTTCGATCCGCGCGACGTGCTGTACGTCAGAATCGATCGGCGCCGCAAATTCCCGGCGACGGTGCTGCTGCGCGCGCTCGGGATGACCACCGAAGACCTGCTGAACTACTACTACAAGAAAGACGTCATCATTCTGGATTCGAAGCAGTACGCCAAGCAGTTTATCGCGGACCATCTGCTCGGCTCGCGCGTCAGCCGCGACGTGAAGGACAAGGCCGGCGAGACGATCGCGCGCGAAGGCCGCAAGTTCAACAAGGCAATCGTGCGCGCGATGGAGCAGGCGAAGCTGACCGAAGTGCCGGTCGCGCTCGACGAAATCATCGGCCGCGTCTCCGCGCACGATATCGTGGATTCGACCACCGGCGAGGTGTTGATCGGCACCAACGAGGAGTTGACCGAAGATACGCTCGAGAAGCTGAAGGCGCACGGAGTCAAGAAGATCGAGGTGCTGTTCACCGAGGATCAGCCGGGTGGAGGACCGCTACGGCTGACGCTCGCGCAGGACAAGCTCGGCACGCCGGAGGAGGCCGTAATTGAAATCTACCGGCGGCTTCGTCCGGGCGATCCGCCGACGCAGGAAACGGCGACCACCTTCTTCAACAACCTGTTTTTCAACGCCGAGCGCTACGACCTTTCGAAAGTCGGACGCCTGAAGCTGAATCACAAGCTCAAGATCGACGTGCCGCTCGAGCAGGGGACCCTTCGTCGGGAAGATATCCTCGAAGTCGTCCGCTACCTGATGGAACTGAAGAACGGCAACGGCCAGGTGGACGATATCGATCATCTCGGCAATCGGCGCGTGCGCGCGGTCGGCGAGTTGGTCGAGAACCAGTTCCGGATCGGACTGGTCAGGATGGAGCGCGCGATCAAGGAGCGGATGAGCCTGCAGGATATCGAAACCCTGATGCCGCAGGAGCTGGTGAACTACAAGCCGGCGTCGGCGGTGATCAAGGAATTTTTCGGCTCATCGCAGCTCTCGCAGTTCATGGATCAGACTAATCCGCTGAGCGAGATTGCGCATAAGAGGCGGCTTTCGGCGCTCGGGCCGGGCGGCCTCACGCGCGAGCGAGCCGGCTTCGAAGTGCGCGACGTGCATCCGACCCATTATGGGCGCGTATGCCCGATCGAAACGCCCGAGGGGCCGAATATCGGACTTATCGCGGCGCTTTCGACCTACGCGCGCGTGAACGATTTCGGTTTTATCGAGACGCCGTATCGCGAAGTCGAGAACAATCGCGTCACCGATCGAATCGTCTATCTGTCGGCGCTCGACGAAGAGGACAAGGTGATCGCGCAGGCCAATGCGCCGCTCGATAGCCACGGCAAGTTCACCACCGAGCAGGTCTCGGCGCGAATCGGCGGCGAGTTCACGATCGTGAACGCCGAAGACGTGCAGTACATGGACGTGTCGCCGAATCAGCTCGTCTCGGTGGCGGCGTCGCTGATCCCGTTTCTCGAAAATGACGATGCGAATCGCGCGCTGATGGGATCTAACATGCAGCGCCAGGCGGTGCCGCTGCTCAAGCCCGACGCGCCGCTGGTCGGCACCGGACTCGAAGGCACGGTGGGCCGCGACTCCGGCGTGACCGTGGTCGGCAAGCGCGACGGAATCGTCGAGAGCGTCGATGCGGAGCGGATCGTGGTGCGGGCCGACAAGCAGACCAAGGATCTGCGCGACGCGGGCGTCGATATCTACAACCTGATCAAGTACCAGCGCTCGAACCAGGGCACGTGCATCAATCATCGGCCGATCGTCGTGAAGGGCGAGCGGGTGAAAGCGGGCGACGTGCTGGCCGACGGCCCCTCGACCGACATGGGTGAGTTGGCGCTCGGGCGCAACGTGCTGGTCGCGTTCATGCCGTGGGGCGGCTACAACTTCGAGGACTCGATCCTGATTTCCGAGCGGGTGGTCAAGGAAGATCTTTTCACCTCGGTGCATATCGAGGAATTCGAATGTATCGCGCGCGACACCAAGCTCGGGCCCGAAGAAATCACGCGCGATATCCCGAACGTCGGCGAGGAGGCGCTCAAAGATCTCGATACCAGCGGTATCATCCGGATCGGCGCCGAAGTCCGTCCTGGCGATATCCTGGTCGGCAAGATCACGCCCAAGGGCGAGACTCAGCTCTCGCCGGAAGAAAAACTGTTGCGCGCGATTTTCGGCGAAAAGGCGGGCGAGGTGCGCGACACCAGCCTCCGCGTGCCGCCGGGCGTCGAGGGCACGGTGATCGACGGGCGGGTGTTCGCGCGGCGCGGCGTATCGAAGGACGAACGCACGCAGGAAATCGAAGTGGCAGAGGCCGAGCGGCTCAAGACCGACGAAGGCGAGGAAGTGCGCATCATCCGGCAGGAGACGCTGCGCAAGCTCCGCAAAGCGCTGGTGGGCAAGAAGCTCGCGGGGCGCGTGATGTCCGACGAACGCAAGGAGTTGCTCAAAAAGGGCGATCCGCTTAGCGCCGAAGATCTCGAAGAATTGGCGCCGACCTTGTGGGGCCAGATTCGGGTCGAGAACGAGAGCGCGCAGGCGGAAGCGGCGCAGGCGATCGCGGCGATGAACGCCAACGTGGAGGCGGTGCAGAGTCATTACGGCACCAAGCTCGAGCGCCTCAAAGCGGGCGACGAGCTGGCGCCCGGCGTGATCAAGATGATCAAGGTGTTTGTCGCGATCAAGCGCCGCCTGCAGGTGGGCGACAAGATGGCGGGACGCCACGGCAACAAGGGCGTGCTCTCGCGTATCCTGCCCGAGGAAGATATGCCGGCGCTGGCCGACGGCACCCCGGTCGATATTGTGCTGAACCCGCTCGGCGTGCCGTCGCGGATGAACGTCGGCCAGATTCTGGAGACGCATCTCGGCTGGGCGGCGCGCGAGCTGGGGCATAAAATAGCAGAAGACCTGAAAAACGGCGTCAGCGCCGCGCAATTGAAAAAACGGCTCAAGGAAATCTATCCGGAAAAGGAGAGCCATGAATTCATGGATGCGCTCTCGGAGCCGGACGTGTACAAGCTGGCGGCCAAGGCGCTGACGGGCGTTCACGTCGCGTCGCCGGTGTTCGACGGCGCTCGCGAAGAGGAAATCTTCCAGTTGCTGAAGCGCGCCGACTTGCCCGAATCGGGGCAGGCGACGCTGCATGACGGGCGCACCGGCTTAGAGTTCGAGCAGCCGGTCACGGTCGGCGTGATGTACATGATGAAGCTGCATCATCTGGTCGAGGACAAGATTCACGCGCGCTCGACTGGACCCTACAGCCTGGTCACACAGCAGCCGCTCGGCGGCAAGGCGCAGTTCGGCGGGCAGCGGCTCGGCGAGATGGAAGTCTGGGCGCTCGAGGCGTACGGCGCGGCTTACACGCTGCAGGAGATGCTCACGGTCAAATCCGACGACGTGGCGGGACGGACGCGCATGTATGAAGCGATCGTCAAGGGCGAGAACACGCTCGAGCCCGGCCTGCCTGAGTCGTTCAACGTGATGGTCAAGGAGCTCCAGTCGCTCTGTTTGAACATGGAACTATTGGAACAGCCGCAGAGGGCCTAAGGGTTACGCTGGTTTCACGGGGGCGATGGCCTAAGGAGTAGCAAAGAGATGGAAGATCTCTTCGGAATGTTCGAGAAGCCCAAGAATCCGCTCGCGTTCAACGCGATCCGGATTTCGATCGCGTCGCCGGAAATGATCCGGTCGTGGTCGCATGGCGAGGTTAAAAAGCCCGAAACGATCAACTACCGGACCTTCAAGCCGGAGCGCGACGGACTTTTTTGCGCAAAAATCTTTGGACCTACGAAAGATTACGAGTGCAATTGCGGCAAGTACAAGCGCATGCGCCATCGCGGCGTGGTCTGCGAAAAGTGCGGCGTCGAAGTAATCCAGAGCAAGGTGCGGCGCGAGCGCATGGGTCATATCGATCTCGCGGCGCCGGTCGCGCATATCTGGTTTCTCCGCTCGCTGCCGTCGCGAATCGGCACGCTGCTCGACATGACGCTCAAGGAACTCGAGAAGGTGCTCTACTTCGAGTGCTACGTCGTGACCGACGCGGGCGAGACGCCGCTCCAGTTCAAGGAGCTCCTGACCGAGCGCAAGTACCGCGAGGCGCGCGAGCAATACGCTGACGGCTTCAAGGCCGAGATGGGCGCGGAAGCGGTGCGCACGATGCTCGGACTGCTGACGCTCGACTCGCTCGCGCAAGAGTTGCGCAACGAGATGAAATCGACGGCGAGCGAAGCGCGGCGCAAGAAAGTCTCCAAGCGCCTGAAAGTCGTCAATGCGTTCCGCGACTCGGGCAACAAGCCCGAGTGGATGATCCTGACAATTCTGCCCGTGATTCCGCCGGATCTGCGGCCGCTGGTGCCGCTCGACGGCGGCCGGTTCGCCACTTCTGACCTGAACGATCTGTATCGGCGCGTGATCAACCGCAACAACCGCTTGAAGCGCCTTATCGAATTAAATGCGCCGGACATCATTATCCGCAACGAAAAGCGGATGCTGCAGGAAGCAGTTGACGCGCTGTTCGACAACGGCCGGCGCGGACGCGCGATCACGGGACCGTCGAAGCGGCCGCTCAAATCGCTCTCCGACATGCTGAAGGGCAAGTCGGGACGTTTCCGGCAGAACCTGCTCGGCAAGCGGGTCGATTACTCCGGCCGCTCGGTGATCGTGGTCGGTCCGGAACTCAGGCTTCATCAGTGCGGACTGCCGAAGAAGATGGCGCTCGAACTGTTCAAGCCGTTCATCTACAACAAGCTCGAGGAAAAGGGCTACGTCACGACTATCAAGAGTGCGAAAAAGATGGTCGAGAAAGAGGGCAAGGATGTGTGGGATATCCTCGATGAGGTTATCCGGGAGCATCCGGTGCTGCTCAACCGCGCCCCGACGCTGCATCGATTGGGAATCCAGGCGTTCGAGCCGGTGCTGATCGAAGGCAAGGCGATTCAGCTTCATCCGCTGGTCTGCGTCGCCTACAACGCGGACTTCGACGGCGACCAGATGGCGGTGCACGTGCCGCTGTCGATCGAGGCGCAAGTCGAGTCGCGCGCTCTTATGATGTCCACCAACAACATCCTGTCACCGGCGTCGGGCAAGCCGGTGATCGTGCCGACGCAGGACATGGTGCTGGGCCTTTACTACATGACGCGCGAGAAGCCACTGGCGCGCGGCGAGGGCAAGACCTTCGCCAACGTCGAGGAAGTGCGAATCGCGTACGATCATGAGGAGGTCGATCTGCACGCGCGAATCACGGTGCGGATGTCGCCGCAGGCGGCCATAGGAATCGCAGCGGCGCCTGCCGAGACTAACGGCAAGGCCGACGGGCATCCGCGCGCGGCCAAGGCCAAAGCGGCGTCGGTCGCGCCGAACGTCGGACCTGCTTACGAACGGGTGACGACTACGGTCGGCCGCGTCCTGCTGTACGAGATCGTGCCGCCGGAAGTTCCCTTCTCGGAAGTCAACAAGACCATGAAGAAGAAGGAACTGGGCAATCTGATCGACACGGTTTATCGCCGTTCGGGCGACAAGGCGACGGTTATTTTCGCCGACCGGCTGAAGGATATCGGCTTTGAGTTCGCGACCAAGGCGGGAATCTCGATTTCGATCAAGGACATGACGATTCCGTCGCAGAAGGCGCATCTGCTGGAGGGCGCGCAGAAGCAGGTCAGCGAGATTCAGCAGCAATACAACAACGGCGTGATTACCGACGGCGAGCGCTACAACAAGGTGGTCGATATCTGGGCCGAGGTTCAGGATCAGATCGGCAGCGCCGTTATCAAAGGACTGTCGACGCAGGTGTTCGGCAAGAACGACAAGGGCGAGACGATCACGGGCCCGTCGTTCAATCCGATTTTTATCATGGCGGACTCGGGCGCGCGCGGATCGGAACAGCAGATTCGCCAGCTCGCCGGGATGCGCGGCCTGATGGCGAAGCCGTCCGGCGAAATTATCGAGACGCCGATTACGGCCAACTTCCGCGAAGGGCTGACCGTCGGCGAGTACTTCACCTCGACTCACGGCGCGCGCAAGGGACTCGCGGACACGGCGCTCAAGACTGCGAACTCGGGCTATCTCACGCGACGGCTGGTGGACGTGGCGCAGGATTCGATCATCACCGAGGACGATTGCGGTACGCTCGACGGAATCGAGATGGCGCCGCTGGTCGAAGGCGGCGAAATAATCGAGGGACTCGGCGATCGGGTGCTCGGGCGCGTGGCGCTGGAAGATATCCGCGACGCGTTCACCGGCGAAGTGCTGGTGCACGCGAACGACATGATCGACGAGGACAAGGTCAAGCGGATCGAAGAGGCGGGCGTCGAGCGAATCAAGATTCGGTCGGTGCTGACGTGCCAGTCGCGCCAGGGCGTATGCGTCAAATGTTACGGGCGCGATCTCGGCCGCGGGCATCTGGTGAACCTTGGCGAGTCGATCGGGATTATCGCGGCGCAATCGATCGGAGAGCCGGGCACGCAGCTCACGATGCGCACGTTTCATATCGGCGGTACCGCGAGCCGGCGCGCGGAGCAGACCACGCTCGAAGTGCGCAACGACGGCGTGATGCGCCTGCACGGCGTGAACACGGTCAAGAGCCGCGACGGCAATCTGGTCGTGATGACGCGCCACGGCGAAGTGGTGATCGCGGCGCAGGTGACCGACGAAGTCGGCCGGGTGCGCGAGCGCGAACGCGAGCGCTATCCGTTGGTTTACGGCGCCAAGATTCTGAAGAAGGAAGGCGATTCGGTAAAAGCGGGCGAGACGATCGCGGAATGGGATCCGTACACGACGCCAATCGTCACCGAAGTCGGCGGCGCGATTAAGTACGGCGACATTATCGAAGGCAAGACGATGGAAGAGCGCGTCGATGAGCGCACCGGCGCGCGCTCGAACGTGATCGTCGAGTTCAAGGATCTCGACGTGCGTCCGCGCATCTCGATCAAGGACGCGTCGGGCAAGACGGCCAAGTTGCCGAGTTCGAGCAACTTCGCGCGCTACTTCCTGCCGGTCGGCGCGTATATCAACGTGCCGGAAGGGACGCCGGTCGAGCCGGGCGATGTGATCGCGAAGATTCCGCGCGAGACGACCAAGACCAAGGACATCACGGGCGGTCTGCCGCGCGTCGCGGAACTGTTCGAGGCGCGCAAGCCGAAGGAATTTGCCGTCATCTCGGAAATCGACGGACAGGTATCGTTCGGCAAGGACACTAAGGGCAAGCGCAAGATCGAAGTGACGCCGGAAATCGGCGAGAAGCGCGAGTACCTGATTCCGAAGGGCAAGCATATCGCGGTGCACGAGGGCGATCTCGTGAAGGCCGGCGAGCCCCTGATGGAAGGCTCGTCGAATCCGCACGATATCCTGACCATTCTCGGCGAGAAGGCGCTGGCGAAATACCTGGTCGATGAAATCCAGGAGATCTACCGGCTGCAGGGCGTGAGAATTAACGACAAGCATATCGAAGTGATCGTGCGCCAGATGCTGCGCCGGGTGCGAATCAAGGAAGTTGGCGATACGCCGTTCCTGGTTGGCGATCAGGTCGAGAAGTGGCGCTTCGACGAGGAGAACGGACGGGTGCTGACCCGCGGCGGCGAGCCGGCGATCGCGGAGCCGTTGCTGCTCGGAATCACCAAGGCGTCGCTCTCCACCGAGAGTTTCATCTCGGCGGCGTCGTTCCAGGAGACCACGCGGGTGCTGACCGAGTCGGCGATCAATGGCAAGATCGACCGGCTGGTGGGACTCAAGGAAAACGTGATCATGGGGCGGCTGATTCCGGCCGGCACCGGGATGAACTCGTACAACGAGATGATCGTGAAGGTCGAAGGTTCCGCGGCTGACGAAGAGATCGAAAAACCGGAGCTGGCGGCCGTTCCGGCACCCGGCGGAGATTGACACCGGCGCCCTGCTGCCATAAATAGTTATATTCCCCCAAGGGCGCATATGCCCTTGGGGGGTTTGTTTGAACACACGGTTCCCACCCGAGGCCGTCGCCGCGTTGCGGGCGGCATCGCACTTGGAACGTATCAGCGGATTGGCGGCGGGGAAGTGTCGAGCGGGAACGCGAGCGCCGGTTGGGAATATCAGATCGTAAGAAAAAGATCGCAGAGAAAAAGCAAGACGGACCGTTAACGGGCCGTCAACAGAGAGCGCAGAAACGGGAAGTATAACGTGCCGACGATAAACCAGTTGATACGCCAGGCCCGGGTGAAGAAGACTTACAAGGTGAAGGCGCGTGCGCTCGAAGGCTCTCCGCAAAAGCGCGGCGTTTGCACACAGGTGAAGACCACGACGCCGAAGAAGCCGAACTCGGCGCTGCGCAAGGTCGCGCGGGTGCGGCTCTCGAACGGGATCGAGGTGAACACCTATATTCCGGGCGTTGGGCACAACCTGCAGGAGCATTCGGTGGTGCTGATTCGCGGCGGCCGCGTGCGCGACCTGCCGGGCGTGCGCTATCACGTGATTCGCGGCACGCTCGATTCGATCGGCGTGCAGGAGCGGCGCAAGAGCCGCTCGAAGTACGGCTCGAAGAAGCCCAAGTAGTTTTCCGCAACCGCAATTCAGGAATCCAGCAGCTCGAGTATTCGAGAAGAAGACATCAGATGTCGCGTAAAGGACAGATAAGAGTCCGCGAAGTGCCGGCGGATCCCAAGTATCACGATCGCACGGTGGCGAAGTTCATGAACATCGTGATGGAACGCGGCAAAAAATCGCTGGCCGAGCAGATTTTCTATCACGCGCTCGATTTGGTCGCGGAGCGCTCGAAGGAAGATGGCCTCGTGGTCTTCAAGCGCGCGCTCGATAACGTGCGGCCGGCGGTCGAGGTCCGCTCTCGGCGGGTCGGCGGCGCCAACTATCAGGTGCCGAGCGAAGTGCGGCCGGTGCGCCGCAACTCGCTTGCGATGCGCTGGCTGGTGACGGCGGCGCGGGCGCGGGGCGAGAAGTCGATGGAGGAGCGGCTCGCGGCCGAAATCCTCGACGCAGCCGCCAATCGCGGCGGCGGGGTCAAGAAACGCGAAGATACTCATCGCATGGCGGACGCCAACCGGGCGTTTGCTCACTATCGCTGGTAATACCCGAGTTTTTTAATAATGGCTCGTCAGACACCAATAGAACGGGTGCGCAATATCGGCATCATGGCCCATATCGATGCCGGCAAAACCACCACGACCGAACGCGTGCTCTTCTACACCGGGATTAACTATAAAATCGGCGAGGTGCATGAAGGCACCGCGACGATGGACTGGATGGTTCAGGAGCAGGAGCGCGGAATCACGATTACGTCGGCGGCGACCACGTGTTTCTGGCGCGACCATCGGATCAACATTATCGATACGCCGGGGCACGTCGATTTCACGATCGAAGTCGAGCGGAGCCTGCGCGTGCTGGACGGCGCGGTCGCGGTTTTCTGCGCGGTCGGCGGAGTCGAGCCGCAATCCGAGACGGTCTGGCGGCAGGCGGACAAGTATCGTGTGCCGCGCGTCGCTTTTATCAACAAGATGGATCGCGTGGGCGCGGAATTCGAGCGGGTCGTGCAGGAGATGCGCGACAAGCTGAAAGCCACGCCGCTGCTGCTCCATCTGCCGATCGGCAACGAGGACAAGTTCACCGGCATTATCGATCTGATCGATCAGAAGGCGATGATCTGGGACGAGGATCGGCTCGGCGCGAACTACCGGACCGAGGAAATTCCCGCCGATTTGAAGGAACAGGCGGCGGGCTATCGCGACAAGATGATCGAGATGCTCGCCGATCATGACGAGCAGATTATGGAAATGTATCTCGAGGGCAAGGCGCCGAGCGCGGAGAAGATCCGCGCGGCGATCCGCACCGCGACGCTCAAGTTGCAGGTGACGCCGGTGATTCTGGGCTCGGCGTTTCGCAACAAGGGCGTGCAGCCGATGCTCGACGCGGTGGTGCAGTATCTGCCCTCGCCAATCGATCTGCCGCCGGTGGTGGGCAAGGTCGATGACAAGGAAGAGGAGCGCTGGCCGCGCGACGACGCGCCGTTTTCGGCGCTCGCATTCAAGATCATGAACGACCCCTACATGGGGACGCTGACTTTTATCCGGGTGTACTCGGGCACGCTCGAAAGCGGATCGTCGCTGCTCAATTCGACGCGCGGCAAGCGCGAGCGAATCGGGCGGATGGTCAAGATGCACGCGAACAAGCGCGAGGACATCACGGAGGTTTACGCTGGCGATATCTGCGCGGTGGGGCTCCGCGATACCACCACCGGCGACACGCTCTGCGACCCGGCGCATCCGATAGTGCTCGAGTCGATCGAGTTTCCGGAGCCGGTGATTCAGATTGCGATCGAGCCGAAGACCAAGGCCGACCAGGAGAAGCTCTCCGAGGCGCTGCAGAAACTCGCGAAAGAAGACCCGTCGTTCCGCGTGAGCGTGAACAAGGAAACGGCGCAGACGCTGATCTCGGGGATGGGCGAGTTGCATCTCGAGATTATCGTCGATCGGATGCTGCGTGAGTTCAAAGTCGATGCGAGCGTCGGCAAGCCGCAGGTGGCGTATCGCGAGACGATCAAGCGGGCGTCGGAAGCGGAAGCCAGGTTCGTCCGGCAAACCGGCGGCCACGGACAGTTCGCCGTCGTCGAACTGAGGATCGAGCCGCTCGGTAAGGGCGGTGGATTCGAATTCGAGGACGGCACCAAGGGCGCTCCGATTCCGCGCAACTTCATCCCGCCGATCGAAGACGGGGTGAAGGAGGCGATGGAAAACGGCGTGGTGGCGGGCTATCCGATGGTCGATATCAAGGCGATCTTAATCGACGGCAAGTCCCACGACGTCGATTCGTCGGAACTGGCGTTCAAGATTGCGGGCTCGATGGCATTCAAGGAATGCTGCGAAAAGGCCGAGCCGATTCTGCTCGAGCCGGTGATGGAAGTCGAAGTCGTCACGCCGCAGGAATTCATGGGCGAGGTAATCGGCGATCTCAACGGGCGGCGCGGCAAGATTCTGGACATGGAGAATCGCGCCGGCGCGCAGGTGATCGAGGCGCGGGTGCCGCTCGCGACGATGTTCGGTTATGCGACCCGGCTCCGTTCGATGACGCAGGGACGCGCGACCTACACGATGCAGTTCGGAGCGTACGAGCCGGTGCCGCGAAATATTTACGAGGAATTAACGGCCCGCAACGGCGAAGACGCGCGGGCATAAGCGCTTTTCAGGAACGGCCTCAAGCGGAGGATACATCAGATGGGCAAGGCAAAATTCCAACGCACCAAGCCGCATGCGAACGTCGGCACGATCGGGCATATCGATCACGGCAAGACCACGCTGACCGCGGCGATCACCAAGGTGCTGGCCTCGAAGAAGCTGGCTGTGTTCACCGCTTTCGATCAGATCGACAAGGCGCCCGAGGAAAAAGAGCGCGGCATCACGATTTCGATCGCGCACGTGGAATACGAAACGCTCAAGCGCCACTACGCGCACGTCGATTGCCCGGGACATGCCGACTATATCAAGAACATGATCACCGGCGCGGCGCAGATGGACGGCGCAATTCTGGTGGTCGGCGCCAACGACGGCCCGATGCCGCAGACGCGCGAGCATATCCTGCTCGCGTATCAGGTCGGAGTGCCGTCGATGGTCGTGTTCATGAACAAGGTCGATATGGTCGATGACCCCGAGTTGCTCGACTTGGTCGAACTCGAAGTGCGCGATCTTTTGACCAAGCAGAAGTTCGACGGCGACAACGTGCCGGTGATTCGCGGCAGCGCGCTGAACGCGCTCAACTGCGGATGCGGCAAAGCGGACTGCCCCAACTGCAAGCCGATTCTCGACCTGATGGACGCGGTCGATAACTATATCCCGCAGCCCAAGCGCGAGATGGACAAGCCGTTCCTGATGCCGGTCGAAGACGTGTTCTCGATCTCGGGCCGCGGCACGGTGGTGACGGGACGAGTCGAGAAGGGTAAGGTGAAAGTCGGCGAGGAAGTCGAAATCGTCGGCTTCAAGGACACCACCAAGACGGTCGTCACCGGCGTCGAGATGTTCCGCAAGCTGCTCGACGAAGGCCAGGCGGGCGACAATATCGGCGTGCTGCTGCGCGGGCTGAAGCGCGAAGACGTCGAGCGCGGACAGGTGCTCGCGCAGCCGGGATCGATCACGCCGCATACGCAGTTCGAAGCGTCGGCGTATATTCTGACCAAGGACGAGGGCGGACGGCATACGCCGTTCTTCAGCGGCTATCGCCCGCAGTTCTACTTCCGGACGACTGACGTGACGGGCGTGCTGACGCTGCCGGAGGGAACCGAGATGGTGATGCCGGGCGACAATATCAAGATTGTCGGCGAGTTGATCACGCCGGTCGCGATGGACGAAGGGTTGCGCTTCGCTATCCGCGAGGGCGGCCGGACCGTCGGCGCAGGCGTCGTTTCGAAGATCATGAAGTAGAGAGCTTCGAGCAAAAGTTCGACGGTAATAGATCGGGGTTGAGTGAACGGGGGCGCACAAGGAAATCGAGCGCGGTATGTTTAGATGAACGACAAGATACGGATACGCCTGAAGGCGTACGACTACCGCCTGCTCGATCAGTCGGTGCGGGAAATCGTGGATACTATCCGGCGCACCGGCGGCCGCGTGGCAGGCCCGATTCCGCTTCCGACCCGGATAGAGCGTTTTACGGTTAACCGCTCGCCGCACGTGGACAAGAAGTCGCGCGAGCATTTCGAGATTCGGACTCATAAGCGGCTGCTCGACGTGCTCGAGCCGACGCAGCAGACGATTGACGCGCTCGGCAAGCTTGACCTGGCAGCCGGCGTGGACGTCGAAATCAAGCTCGAGTAGTTGCGATGCTGACCGGATTAATAGGCAAGAAAATCGGGATGACGCAGATGACCGACGCGTCGGGACGCGTGCGCGCGGCGACGGTCGTGACTCTCGGGCCGTGCACGGTCACCCAGTTGAAGACCGAGCCGACCGACGGCTACGACGCGATCCAGGTGACCTTCGGCAAGAAGAAACTCACGCGGGTGACCGGCGGCGAGCGTGGACATTTCGCGAAGAGCGGCGTCGCGGCGGGAATCAAGTCGCTCGAATTCGAGCGGCGCGGCGAAGGCGAACTGGCGCTCGGGCTGGCGATCGCGGCGGGCGACGTTTTCAAAGTCGGCGATCAGGTCGACGTCACCGCGACCTCGAAAGGGCATGGCTACGCAGGCGTAATCAAGCGGCATCATTTTTCAGGCTTCCCGGGCTCGCACGGCACCCACGAATATTTCCGCCACGGCGGATCGATCGGCAACCGGTCGTATCCGGGGCGCGTGCGCAAGGGACTCAGGATGGCGGGACAGATGGGCAACGAGACCGCCACGGTCCTGAATCTCGAGGTGATCGAGTTGCTGCCGGAGGACAATGCGGTCGTGATCTCGGGCGCGGTGCCGGGACCCGACGGCGCATTGGTCGTCGTCTATCATGCGGCGCGGCCGCGGCGGCGTTCGAGTGCGAAGGTGGCGGCCAATGCCTAAGCAGAGCGAAAATTTAGCGCCGGTGAAGATACCGCTTTATTCGGCGGCGCATGAACAGGTCGGCGAACTGGAAGTCGCGGGCGTAGTGTTCGGGCGCGAAGGCGACGTCTCGCTTCTGCACGAAGCGGTGCGGATGCAGCTCGCGAATCGGCGGGCGGGGACGGCCTCGACCAAGACCAAAGGGCTGATTTCGGGCGGCGGACGCAAGCCGTGGCGGCAGAAGGGCACTGGCCGGGCGCGTGCGGGATCGACGCGATCGCCGATTTGGCGGCATGGCGGAACGATCTTCGGGCCGCAGCCGCGCGACTATTCGTACAAGATGCCGAAGAAGGCATGGCGCAAGGCGCTCTGCATGGCGATCTCGGATCGCGCGCGCAATGGCAAGCTATTGATCGTCGAGTCGCTCGATTTGGCTGAAGCGAAGACCAAGGCGGCGAAAGCGGCGCTCGACAAGATGGGCGTCAAGCACGCGCTGATCGTGGTCGGAGAAGACGACGTGAGTTTTTTTCGCGCGGCGCGCAACCTGGCGGCGCATAAGGTGCTCGCGCTGGCGGGGCTGAACGTTTACGACGTGCTCAATTACGACGAACTGGTGATGACGACCAAAACCGCGAAAGCGATCGAAGCGCGCTTTACGGGAGAAGCGAAATGAGCCCGGAGAATCTGATTCTCGCGCCAATCATCACGGAGAAAGGCACCTTCGCGAATGAAAAGGCGGGCCAGGTGCTGTTCCGCGTGCGTG
Organism: Candidatus Binatus sp.; assembly: GCF_030646925.1. Lineage (NCBI taxonomy): Bacteria > Candidatus Binatota > Binatia (SeqCode) > Binatales (SeqCode) > Binataceae (SeqCode) > Binatus (SeqCode) > Binatus sp. (SeqCode). The sequence goes on from NZ_JAUSKL010000107.1 coordinate 80,006, forward strand.
AGCATGCGAGCAAGGACCAGATTCGGGTTGCGATCGAGCAGTTGTTCAAGGTCAGCGTGGTCAAAGTGCGCACCATGAATTTTCTCGGCAAGGAGCGGCGCAAGGGACTCAAGAAAGGCCGGCAGATGAACTGGAAGAAGGCCTATGTCACGCTCAAAGAGGGCGACAAGATCGAATTTTTCGAGGGGCTATAGAAGGGGCCGCCGACAAGAGCGGGTGATACTCCCGAACGGGCGGACGGCGAACGAGTAAGCACGCGAATAGCGAAGCAGCGAAAATAAAATGGCAGTCATACAATTAAATCCGCGCACACCCGGCCAGCGCTTCATGCAGATTGCGGATTTCTCAGGGCTCACGAAAAAAGAGCCGGAGAAGAGTTTGCTCGTACCGGTCAAGCGGACCGGCGGACGCAATAATCGCGGACGGATGACGTCGCGTCATCGCGGGGGCGGCCATAAGCGGCGCCTTCGGCTGATCGATTTCAAGCGAATTAAGGACGGGATTGCAGCGGTCGTCGCAGCGCTCGAATACGATCCGAATCGGTCGGCGAATATCGCGCTGCTGCATTATCCCGACGGCGTGAAGACCTACATCCTGGCGCCGGACGGACTCAAAGTCGGCGACAAGGTTGAATCGGGCGAGAGTGCAGATATCAAGCCCGGCAACGCGCTCAAGCTGCGCCATATTCCGGTCGGCACGATCGTGCATGCGATCGAGATGAAGCCGGGGGCGGGCGCGCAACTCGCGCGCGGCGCCGGCACGCAGGCGCAGTTGATGGCGAAAGAGGGCAAGATGGCGCTGCTCAAGCTGCCGTCGGGCGAGCAGCGGATGGTGCAGGCGGAATGCCGCGCCACGATCGGCCAGGTCGGAAATCTCGATCACGAAAATATTTCGATCGGCAAGGCCGGTCGCTCGCGCTGGCTCGGCAAGCGCGGACACGTGCGCGGCGTCGCGATGAATCCGGTCGATCATCCGCATGGCGGCGGCGAAGGACGCTCGAAGGGGAATCATCCGCAGTCGCCATGGGGACAGCCGGCCAAGGGCTACAAAACGCGCAAGAAGCAGCCGTCGGATCGCTATATCGTGAGCAAGCGGCCGCGCGGGAAGCATTAGGAATATGGCGAGATCGTTAAAAAAAGGACCGTTCGTCGATGGCCACGTGCTGAAGAAAGTCGCCGTGGCGACCGCGACCAACGACAAGCGGATTATCAAGACGTGGTCGCGCCGCTCGATGATCACGCCGGACATGATCGCGCTGACATTCGCGGTGCATAACGGGCATAAGTTCATCCCGGTGTACTGCACGGAGAATATGGTCGGGCACAAGCTCGGCGAATTCGCGCCGACGCGGACTTTTCATGGACACGCGGGCGATCGTAAGGGCGAAGTCAAGCAAGCGTCGGCGCCGCCGGGAAGATAGATCGGAGTAAAGACAGGCCGGGGAAGCCGGGATTTAAGCATCATGGAAGCATTATCGCGAAGCCGATTTATCAGGATCTCGCCGCGCAAGCTCAAGCTTATCTGCGAGCTGATCGCGGGCAAGCGGGTCGATCATGCGTTGTCGATTCTGGAATTCACGCCCAAGAAGGGTGCGAAATTCGTATCGAAGACGCTGCTCGCGGCGGTGGCCAATGCGCGCGATCAGCTAAATGTCGATGAGGACAAGCTATTCGTGAAGCGGGCGACGGCGGACACCGGGCCGACCTGGAAACGATCGATCATGCGGGCGCATATGCATTCGACGCCGATCCACAAGCGCACGAGTCATCTTACGGTGATCGTGGACGAAGAGGCGTCCTGAGGGCTCAAATGGGACAGAAATCACATCCGCGCGGGATGCGGCTCGGGATAATCGAGAGTTGGGATTCGCGCTGGTACGCGAGTCACGACTACGCGAAGCTGCTGCACGAAGATTTGAAGCTCCGCGCCTTTATCAAGAAGCGGCTCTATCACGCCGGGATTTCAAAAATCGAAATCGAGCGGATGGCCAACAAGGCCAAGATCAACATTTACACGGCGCGGCCGGGAATCGTGATCGGCAAGAAGGGCGCCGAGATCGACAAGCTGAAGCTCGATATCCAGAAGCTGATGAAGGGGCGCGACTCGTTTATCAATATCCACGAGGTGCGGCGCCCGGACCTTGATCCGCAACTGGTGGCGGAGAATATCGCGCTGCAGCTCGAGCGTCGCGTGGCGTTTCGGCGCGCGATGAAGGAAGCGGTCACGCGCGCGATGCGGATGGGTGCGCAGGGCGTCAAGGTGCACGTCGCGGGACGCCTGGGCGGCGCGGAAATCGCGCGGCAGGAATGGTACCGGGAAGGGCGGGTGCCGCTGCAGACGCTCCGCGCAGACGTCGCGTACGGATTTGCGGAAGCGCGCACGACCTATGGTCAAATCGGGGTGAAGGTCTGGATTTTCCGCGGCGAGGTGCTGACCCGGCGAGAAGCGGACGCGAAGCGATCGGGAGCGCCGGCGTCGGCGCAATAGTTAATCCGTCATGATGCAACCCAAAAAAGTTAAATGGCGCAAGATGATGAAAGGCCGCGTGACCGGCGCCGAGTCGCGCGGCACCTGGCTTGCGTTTGGCGATTTCGGACTGAAGGCGACCGAGACGGCGCGCGTCGATGCGCGTGCGCTCGAAGCGGCCCGAATCGCGCTGACGCGGCATATCAAGCGCGGTGGCCGCGTCTGGATTCGCGTGTTCCCGGATAAGCCATACACCAAGAAGCCGGCTGAAACCCGCATGGGCAAGGGCAAGGGCTCGCCCGAGGGATGGGTCGCTTGCGTGAGGCCGGGGCGGATTTTGTTCGAGATGGAAGGCGTCGATCGCGTGACGGCGCGCGAGGCGATGCGGCTTGCGGCGCATAAGCTGCCAATCAAGACGATCGTCGTCGAACGCGAGGAAGGGGCACTTGGAGCTTAGCGATCTTAGACAGATGAGCGCGGCCGACTTGGGCGTCAAGGAACGCGAGGCGCGCGAGGAAATTTTCCGCCTCAAGCTCAAGCTGCGCACCAATCAACTAGATAATCACGCGACTTACCGCCGCGCGCGGCGCGAGTTGGCGCGAATCGTGACGCTGCTCGGCGAGAAATCGCGCGCGGCGGGCGAATCGGAGAGAGACGAAAAGAAGGCCGGCAATGCGTGAACTAATCAAGCGGCGCGAAGGCACAGTAGTCTCGGCCAAGATGACCAAGACGGTCGTGGTCCGGGTGGACCGGCTGGTCGAGCATAAACTTTACGGCAAGCGGGTCCGCCGCAGCACGCGCCTGATGGCGCATGACGAGCGCGCCGAGTGCAAAGAGGGCGACCGGGTGCTGATTATCGAAGCGCGGCCGCTGTCGAAAAACAAGCGCTGGCGCGTAAGCCGCGTGCTCAAAAAGGCGGCGGGGTAAAGCGCGATGGTGCAGGTGCAGACAGTGCTCGACGTCGCCGATAATTCGGGCGCGCGCAAGGTGATGTGTATCAAGGTGCTCGGCGGATCGAAGCGGCGCTACGCGAGCGTCGGCGACATAATCGTGGTGGCGGTCAAAGAGGCGATTCCCAACGCGAAGGTGAAGAAGGGCGACGTGTCGCGGGCGGTGATCGTGCGAACGGCCAAAGAGATCAGCCGCGGCGACGGCAGCTATATCCGCTTCGACGGCAACTCGGCGGTGCTGCTCGACAAGGATCACGAGCCGGTCGGCACGCGTATCTTCGGGCCGGTGGCGCGCGAGCTGCGCGCGAAAAAGTTTTTGAAAATCATCTCGCTGGCGCCCGAGGTGATCTGATGGCTCAGGCGAAGCGCACGGCCAAAGTGAAATACAAGATCAAGAAGAACGACATGGTGATGGTCGTCGCGGGGCGCGATCGCGGCAAGACCGGCAAGGTGATGCGCGTGATTCCGGAGCGCGGACGGGTGGTGGTCGAGCGGCTCAACATGGTCAAGCGCCACAGCAAGGCGCGCGGCGCGGCGAGTCCGGGCGGAATCGTCGATAAAGAAGCCGCGCTGGACATCTCGAACGTGATGATCTTTTGCGATCGCTGCAACGCGCCGGTGAGGGTTGGCGTCAAGGCTGCGGCTGACGGTGCCAAAAGCCGCGTTTGCCGCCGCTGCGGCGAGGCGATAGGTAACGACTGATATGGCCGACAAGAAAGAAAAGCCGGACAAGGCGGAGCAGGCGGCGAAGAGCGAGCAGGCGGCCAAAACCGATCAGGCGGCCAAGGCCAAGCGCGAAGGCAAAGCCCGGCAAGCGCAGCAGAAGCAGGCCTCCGCGGATGCGAAGGCCGCGGCTGCCGAGCCGCTGCCGCCGGAACAACCGCTGCCCGCGCGGCTCCGGCTCCGGTTCGACCAGGAGATCGCGCCGGTCCTGATGCGCGAGCTTAAGATCGAAAACCGGATGCGCGTGCCGCGGCTAAAAAAGATCACGATCAACATGGCGCTGCAGGAAGCGCGCGACAACGTGAAGATTCTCGATGCGGCGCTCGAAGAGCTCCGCGTGATCACGGGACAGAAACCGGTTTTAACCCGCGCGCGCAAGGCGATATCGAATTTCAAGCTCCGGCAGGGGATGCCGATCGGCGTGATGGTCACGCTGCGGCGCGACCGGATGTGGGAATTTTTCGATCGGCTGGTGAATAACTCGCTGCCGCGCGTGCGCGATTTCCGCGGCGTCAGCGAGAAGGCATGCGACGGCCGCGGCAATTACTCGCTCGGGCTGCGGGAGCATACGATTTTCCCGGAGCTCAATCTCGACAAGGTCGAGAAGGTGAAGGGGCTGACGATTTCGATCACGACCAGCGCGCGCAGCGACTACGAAGGGCAGACGCTGCTCCGCGCGCTCGGGATGCCGCTGCGCGGCGGTCCGGAGAAAGAGGGCGCCGCGCAGAAAGTAGTCCCGGCCGAAGGCGCGGCGGCGCAGGCGACCGCTTAAGGAATAGAAATTAATGGCGAAGACTTGCCTCAGAGTGAAAGCTACGCGCAAGCCCAAGTTCAACGTGCGCGCCTACAATCGATGCCCGCTGTGCGGACGCGCGCGCGCCTACTATCGGCGCTTCAAGATGTGCCGGCTTTGTCTCCGCAAGCTGGCGCTCGATGGCAAGTTGCCCGGCGTGATCAAGGCGAGTTGGTAGCGAGGCGCAGGCGAGAGACCGATCGAGCGAGACCGATCGAAAGAGATTTATAAATGTCGCAGACTGATCCGATAGCAGAACTCTTGACGCGTATCCGCAACGCGATGCGCGCGCGATACAACGACCTGACGCTGCCTCATTCGCGGCTCCGCGAGGCGATTTGCCGCGTGTTGCTGGCCGAGGGCTTTATCGGCGGCATCGAAGTGGGCGGCGAAGTGCCGAAGAAGATGCTCGCGCTGAAGCTGCGCTATTCGACTGCGCGCGAACCGGTAATCCGGGGAATCACGCGGGTGAGCAAGCCGAGCCGGCGGCGCTACGCGGGAATCGACGAAATCGGCAAGGTGCGCGGCGCGATGGGCGTGCAGATTGTATCGACGCCGCTCGGCGTGATGACCGGGCGCGAGGCGCGGCGCAAAAAAGTCGGCGGCGAGATCTTGTGCAGGGTCTGGTAGAGCGAAGCAGCGGAGCAGCAGTATCCCGATGTCCCGAATAGGCAAATTACCGATTCCGCTCGACAAGAGCGTCAAGGCGACGCTCACGGGCGACATGCTCAAGGTCGAAGGGCCGAAGGGCAAGCTCGAGCTTAAGGTGCAGCCCGGCTTCAAGGTGGAAATCACCGACGGGCAGATCGTGGTGCGGCGGCCGGGCGATACCGGCAACGATCGCGCGGTGCACGGCCTGATGCGCAAGCTGATCGCGAACATGGTCGAGGGCGTGGGCAAGGGATTCAAGCGGGTGCTCGAAATCAACGGCGTCGGCTACCGCGCGGAGGCGAAGGGCGCGCAGGTCAATCTGACGCTCGGCTATTCGCATCCGATTGTCTATCAGTTACCTCCCGGGGTGACGGCCAAGGTCGAGAAACTGGTGACGGTAACGCTCGAGAGCGCAGACCGCCAGTTGCTCGGCACCGTCGCGGCGCAGATTCGCGAGCTTCGGCCGCCGGAGCCTTATAAGGGCAAGGGAATCAAGTATTCGAACGAGACGATTCGGCGCAAGGCCGGCAAGGCGGCGGCGGGATCGACTTCGTCGTAGAGCCGTTTCAAAAGGTTAGTTGCGATTTATGGCTATCGAGAGATCGGAAAAACGCAAGCTTCGGCAGGGGCGTGTGCGCCGCAAGGCGATCGGCAACGATGAGCGTCCGCGGCTCTCGGTGTTCAGGTCGCTGCATCATATTTACGTCCAGGTGATTTCGGATCAGAGCGGACGGACGCTGGCGGCGGCTTCGACGGCCACTGCCGGAGTCGGCGAAGGACTCAAGAGCAAGCGCAACGTGGAAGCGGCCAAGGCAGTCGGCAAGGCGATCGCGGCGCGATGCCTCGAGAGCGGGATTCAGAGCGTGGTGTTCGATCGCAACGGATTTCTTTACCACGGCCGCGTCAAGGCGCTGGCCGATGCGGCGCGCGAAGCGGGGCTAAAATTTTGAACGGCAGGCAGCGAACGTTTCGGGAAGGGACCGTGGCGCAGCGGATCGATCCGCAGGGCCTCGAGATCAAGGAGAAGGTCGTCCATATCAACCGCGTCGCGAAAGTGGTGAAGGGCGGACGCCGCTTCAGCTTCAGCGCGCTGGTGGTGGCGGGCGATCACAATGGGCTGGTCGGCTTCGGCCTCGGCAAGGCCAATGAAGTGCCGGAAGCGATTCGGAAGGGCGTCGATCGCGCCAAGAAGAGCCTCGTGCGCGTGCCGCTGCAGAACGGGACGATACCGCATGAAGTGGTGGGGCGTTTCGGCGCGGGACGCGTGGTGCTGCGGCCGGCGGCGGAAGGCACCGGAGTGATCGCGGCGGGCGGCGTGCGCGCGGTGGTCGAGCTCGCGGGAATCCGCAACATATTGACCAAACGGCTGGGCTCCTCGAATCCGCACAACCTGGTTCGCGCGACGCTCGAAGCATTGGCGGAACTGCGCAGCCCGGACGATATCTCGAAGCTGCGCGGCCGGGCGCCCAATCAACCCGAAGCCGCCGCTTGACGATCGCCGCATAAGTGACTTGAGGTAATTACGATGGCCGATAAAATCCGCGTCAAGCTGGTACGAAGCCCGATCGGCACCAAGCAGCGCGTGCGTGAGACCGTGAAGGGACTCGGCCTGCACAAAATCGGCAGCGAGAGCGAACTCGAACGGACGCCGTCGGTGATCGGGATGATCAACAAGCTGAAGCATCTGGTGGTCGAGGTAAAAGACTGAACTGCGTCGGATCTGATGGGATCGAGGATCGAAGCGATCTAGACGTTGGAGCGATCGAGTAACTGTCCCGAAATAAGCGATCGGGTTGCCCAGGTGATCGAGGAACTGTGCTGAAAAAGGAACTGTACTGAAAAAATGAATCTCAAGGATTTAAAGCCGGCGCGCGGCTCGACTCATCGCAAACGCCGCGTCGGACGCGGAATCGGCTCGGGACACGGCAAGACCGCCGGCCGCGGGCATAAGGGACTCGGCTCGCGCTCGCATGGCAATACGCCGCCGAGTTACGAAGGCGGGCAGATGCCGTTGCAGCGGCGCTTGCCGAAGCAGGGATTTCGCCGGACGCTCAAGAATCAGGCGCGACGCGACGAATTCGCGATCGTAAATCTCGGCCGCCTCGCTGACTTCGAAGACGGCGCGACCGTCGATAGCGCGGCGCTCGCGGGGCGCGGCCTGATTCCGCGCGGACTCAAGGTGAAGGTGCTGGGGGACGGCGAACTGAAGCATCGACTGACCGTGCGCGCCGATGCGTTCTCGAAAAGCGCGCGCGAGAAAATCACCGCCTCGGGCGGTACTGCGGAGCTGGTAACGCCCACCGTCAATAGCTAGATGCTGGATGGGTTTTCAAACGCCTCGCGCATCCCGGAGTTGCGCCGACGGCTGGTTTTCACGGCCATGATGCTGGCCGTGTATCGAATCGGGGTGGCGGTGCCGACGCCCGGGATCGACGGACAGGCGCTGGCGTCCTTCTTCGATGCGGCAAAGGGCACGCTGTTCGGCTGGATCAATCTTTTCTCGGGCGGCGCGCTCGAGCGCTTCTCGGTGCTGGCGCTCGGGATCATGCCGTATATATCGGTCGCCATCATCCTCGATTTGCTGAAGGTCGCGTCGCCGTATCTCGACGAACTGTACAAGGAAGGCGAGGCGGGGCGCCGCAAGATCACGCAGTACACGCGCTTCGGCACGGTCGGCCTCGCGCTGATCCAGGGCTTCATGATCGCGGTCTCGCTCGAAAAGATTCAGGCGCCCGGCGGCGGCTCGGTCGTTTACAATCCCGGGATTGGCTTCGAAGTGATGACGGTGCTCACTGTGACCGCGGGCACGATGTTCCTGATGTGGATCGGCGAGCAGATTACCGAGCGCGGCGTCGGCAACGGCATCTCGCTGATCATCATGGCGGGCATCATTGCGCGCTTGCCAAGCGCGCTCGGCACCACAACGCAGTTCGTGCGCGAAGGTGAGATGAGCATCTTTTTGTTGCTCTTCATCCTGTTGGTCGCGGGCGGCGTAATTTTCGGAATCGTGTATATCGAGACGGCGCAGCGCCGGATTCCGATCCAGTATGCGCGGCGAGTGGTTGGGCGGCGGGTTTACGGCGGGCAGAGTTCTCATCTGCCGCTGAAGATCAACACGTCGGGAGTGATCCCGCCGATTTTCGCGTCATCGATCCTGGTTTTTCCGGCGACGCTGGCGACCTTCGTGCCGTTCCTGAAACCGTATTCGTCGTACCTGACGCCGGGCGGCGTTTACTACGACCTGGTTTACGTCGCGTTGATTGTTTTCTTCTGTTACTTCTATACTGCGGTTACTTTCAATCCGATCGACGTCGCCGACAATCTGAAAAAGTATGGCGGCTTTATCCCGGGGATCAGGCCGGGGCGCTTCACCGCGGACTATATCGACAAGGTTCTGTCGCGAATCACGCTTGGCGGCGCGGTTTACGTGAGCGCGGTCTGCGTGCTGCCGACGATCCTGATCCAGCGCTTCAACGTGCCGTTCTACTTTGGCGGTACCGCACTGCTGATCGTGGTTGGCGTGTCGATCGATACGATCGCGCAGATCGAGACGCATCTCATCACGCGCAACTACGAATGCATCATGGGTCCGGGCGGGACGCGCCGGAAGAAATCGCGGAGGCGAGCGTAGCGGTGCGATTGATCTTGCTGGGTCCGCCGGGTGCGGGCAAGGGAACGCAGGCGCGGTCGCTCGGAGAGCGGTGGAATATACCGCAAATCGCGAGCGGGGACTTGCTGCGGGCAGCGGTGCGGGACGGCGGCGAACGCGGACTCGAAGCCCAAGGCTTTATGGATCGCGGGCAGTTGGTGCCCGATGAACTGGTGCTGAAGCTGGTAGCCGAGCGTTTGACCAATCGCGATGCGGCCGCGGGATTTATCCTCGACGGATTTCCGCGCAGCGTCGCGCAGGCGGAAGCGCTGGCCGGAATGATCGGCCGCACTCATCGGATCGACAAAGTAGTGGCAGTGATTGTGCCGGATGAAGAGATCGTGCAGCGGATCTCGGGCCGGCGCACGTGCAAGGACTGCAACGCGATGTATCATGTGAAGTTCGAGCCGTCGAAGGCTGCCGGAGTCTGCGACAAATGCGGCGGCGAACTTTACCAGCGCGCCGATGACGCCGAGGCTACCGTCCGCGAGCGGCTCAAAGTTTACGAAACGAATACGCGTCCGCTGCTCGACCATTATCGGCGGCTCGGATTGCTCGCGCAGGTCGATGGAGTAGGACGCACCGAAGAAGTCGAGAAACGAATTGTGGCGGCGCTCGACGGCGTGACGCCCGCAAGCCAGGCAGGCGGCAAGGCCTGAACCAAAAGCCTGAACCAGGATGATCACGATCAAGACGCCGGCTGAGATTGCCGTGATGCGCAAGGCGAGCAGAATCGTCGCGGAGATCCTCGAGGAGCTCGTGGCGGCCGTGCGTCCCGGAATCTCGACTGACGAGCTGGATCGCCTGGCGGAGAATCTGACGCTGAAGAAAGGCGCGCGGCCGGCATTCAAGGGCTACAAGCCCGGCGACGTGGTTTATCCGAAGTCTCTCTGCGTTTCGATCAACAACGAGATCGTGCACGGGATTCCGTCGAGCCGGAAGCTGAAGGCGGGCGATATCGTCGGGCTCGATTTCGGCGTGGTGTACGAAGGTTTCTACGGCGACGCGGCGCGGACGGTCGCAGTGGGCGAAGTGCCGGAGCACGTGAAGAAGCTGCTCCGGGTGACGCGTGAATCGCTCTATGCGGGAATCGCGCAGGCGCGGGCGGGGAATCGAATCGGTGATATCGCGCGCGCAGTGCAGCAGACCGTCGAGCGGGCAGGTTTTTCAGTGGTGACTGATTTCGCCGGGCACGGAATCGGCCGGCGATTGCATGAGGATCCGCAGGTGCCGAATTACTTCCGGGCCGGGATGCCGAATCCGCGGCTGCGAGAGGGGATGGCGCTTGCGATCGAACCGATGGTTAACGAGGGAAGCCCCGATTTGGAGATACTTTCCGATGGCTGGACTGCGGTGACGGCGGACGGTAAACTATCCGCCCACTTTGAACACTCCATCGCGATTACCTCCAACGGGCCGGAAATTCTAAGCGAGCTCGATAATGTCTAAGGGTGACGCGATTGAAGTTCAGGGAACGGTGCAGGAAGCACTGCCCAATGCGGTGTTTCGGGTGACGCTCGATAATGGGCACAAGGTGTTGGCGCACATATCGGGCAAGATGCGGATGCATTACATCAAGATCCTCGCGGGCGACAAGGTCACGGTCGAGCTGTCGCCATACGACTTGACCCGCGGACGGATTACGTACCGGATGCGCTAGCGGAAAATCCGGATAGCGATTTAAAAGGCAATGAAAGTTCGAGCCTCGGTAAAAAAGATTTGCAAGAACTGCAAGGTCGTGCGGCGCGAGGGCGTCGTGCGGGTCCTTTGCTCCAACCCGCGCCACAAGCAGCGCCAGGGCTAGGAAGGGTTTCGCGATGGCACGCATAGCAGGAATCGAACTGCCGAAGAACAAGCGGATGGATATCGCGCTGACGTACATCTACGGCATTGGCCGTCCCGGCGCGCTCAAAATCCTGAAAGCGGCGAACGTCGATCCGGCGAAGAAGACCGACGATCTCTCGGCGGATGAGCAGGTCCATATCCGGCAGATGATCGATACGGACTTCGAAGTCGAAGGCGATCTGCGCCGCGATATCCAGCAATCGATCAAGCGGCTGATGGACTTGGGGTGCTACCGCGGGATTCGTCATCGGCGCGGATTGCCGGTGCGCGGACAGCGGACGCATACCAATGCGCGAACGCGCAAAGGTCCGCGCAAAGTGGTCGCGGGCAAGAAGCAGGCGCCAACGAAGTAAGAAATTTTGGGCGCGCGCAATATCAATCGAAGAGAACTGAGCGAGAGCATCTGGCAAACTGATGGCTGAAGAAACCAAAGAGACCAAGGCCGCGCCGGAAAAGAAGGCGGCGACCGGAGCACCTGCCGCGGCGGGAGCCTCGGGCACGCCAGCGCCTGCGCCGCGCCGCAAGAAAGTCCGGCGCAACGTGCCTGAGGGCGTCGCGCATATCCATGCGACGTTCAACAACACGATCGTGACGATCACGGACCAGCAGGGGACGGTGATCGCATGGTCGAGCGCGGGCTCGGTCGGCTTCAAGGGATCGCGCAAAGGGACGCCGTACGCCGCGCAGACGGCGGCGGAAGCGTGCGCGCGGAAATGCTCGGAAGTCGGGATGCGCGCGGTGGTGGTTCACGTCAAGGGGCCGGGCGGCGGACGCGAATCGGCAGTGCGCGCGCTCCAGGCCGCGGGACTTGGGGTGATATCGATCAAGGATGTCACGCCGATACCGCACAACGGATGCCGTCCGCCGAAACGGCGCAGGGTTTGACCCGCGCGCTCGCCGCGGCGAAAAAGGATAAAGCAAAGTGGCCAGGAATTTAGGTCCGGTATGCCGGCTCTGCCGGCGCGAGGGACTGAAGCTCTTCCTCAAGGGAGAGCGGTGTTACAGCGACAAATGCGCAATCGAGCGGCGTAACTATCCGCCGGGCGCGCACGGGCAGGCGCGAACCCGTTTTTCTGAATTCGCAATCCGGCTGCGCGAAAAGCAGAAGGTGAAGCGGATTTACGGATTGATGGAAACCCAGTTCGCCAAGTATTTCGAGATGGCCGAGCGGATGCCGGGAATCACCGGCGAGAATCTGCTGGTGCTGCTCGAGCGCAGGCTCGACAACGCGGTGTATCGGCTCGGCTTCGCGAGTTCGCTCGCGCAGGCGCGCCAGGTGGTGCGCCACGGGCATATCGCGGTCAACGGCAAGAAGGTCACGATCCCGTCGACGCTGATCGAAGTGGGCGACACGATCAGCGTGACCGAATCGAGCCGGCAGAAGAAGGTGATCGTCGAAGCGATCGAGATGGCGCAGCGCCGCGGCGTACCGCCGTGGATGGCGCTGGAGCGGGAGCAATTCCGCGGCACGCTGCGTTCGCTTCCGGCGCGGGCGGAATTAACGATGCCGATCAGCGAGAAGCTGATCGTCGAGCATTATTCCAGGTAGCGGAGGAACACCGATCGGCGTCCCGGTCCGCGGTGGGCATGCGGGCGCCAGAAAATCCATCGGAAAAAAAGAGCGTTGATTATGCAGAACGATTGGCGAGATTTGATCAAACCCAAAGCGGTCGAGTTCGACGAGAAGGAAGTCACTCCTTCCTACGGCAAGTTTTCCGCGGAGCCGCTCGAACGCGGCTACGGAATCACCGTTGGCAACGCGCTCAGGCGCATCCTGTTGTCCTCGCTGCCGGGTTTTGCGATTACGGCGGTCCGAATCAAGAACGTGCTGCACGAGTTCTCGACGCTGGCCGGGGTCAAGGAGGATGTGACCGATATCGTCCTCAACCTGAAGGAAGTCCGCCTGCGGTTGCATGAGGGCGAGCAGCTCACCGCCACGCTCAAGGTGAAAGGCGAGGCGCAGGTTACCGCGCGCGATATCACCGGCGGGCCGAGCCTCGAAGTTCTGACGCCGGACAAGCATATCGCGTCGCTCGACAAGGGCGCCGAACTCGACATGGAGTTGGTGATCAAGCGCGGGCGCGGCTACGTTCCTGGCGAGCGCACCGACGAAGAGGAAGCGATCGGCACGATTCGCCTTGACGCGATCTTCTCGCCGATTCGCAAAGTCAATTTCACCGTGACCAATGCGCGCGTCGGCCAGCGCACCGATTACGATCGGCTGACGCTGGAAATCTGGACTGACGGCTCGATCAATCCGCGCGAGGCCCTGACCTACGCGGCGCGCGTGATGCGCGACCAGATGACGATTTTCGCGGGCGTCGAAGAGGAAGCCGCGGCGCCGGAAGCGGTCGAAGGCGGCGAGGCGCGTCCGACGCTCAGCGAACTGCTGTATCGTCCGGTCGAGGGGCTGCCGATTTCGGTGCGCGCGTTTAACGGCCTGCAGAACGCGGATATCAAGTATGCCGGCGAGCTGGTGCAGCGCACCGAGCAGGATATGCTCAAGATCAAGAACTTCGGCCGCAAGTCGCTCAACGAAATCAAGGAAGTGCTGGCCGACATGGGTCTTTCGCTCGGGATGCGGCTCGAGAATCTGCCGCCGCGCGGCGAACTCGATCGCATGTGGGAAGAACAGGAACGGCGCGAGTCGGCCTAAGGAACCGCGATCGTCCATCGTGAATGATCGAATGTCTGGAGTGAGTTAGCCGATGCGTCATCTGAATTCGGGCCGCAAGCTCAATCGCACTTCCGCTCATCGGAAGGCGCTCTTCAAAAATATGGTGCTGGCGCTGATTCGCCACGAGCGAATCAAGACCACCGATCCGAAGGCCAAGGAACTCCGCCGGATTGCGGATCGGATGGTGACGCTGGGCAAGCAGGGCGATCTGGCCGCGCGCCGGCGCGCATTTGCGGCGCTGCAATCGCATACCGCGGTGAAGAAACTGTTCGATGAAATCGCGCCGCGCTTCAAGGATCGCAACGGCGGCTATACGCGCGTGATCAAGTTCGGGCATCGCCGTGGCGACGCCGCGATGCTCTCGATTATCGAGTTCACCGGCAACGAAGAACAGACCAAATCGAAGAAGCCGAAAAAGCGCGCACGCAAGCAGGATGCGACCGCGGAGACCCCGCGCCGCCAGCGCGCCGCCGCCGGCTAGTCGCAGCGAAGTATCAGGCGGGAACAAGAGGGCATCGAGCGATCGCGCTCGATGCCCCCCTGTTTTTCGCGCTGTTACAGTCAGTACCGCAAATTGCTCAGATTCTGCCAATTTCCGAAAATCTGCGTAATCGGTGCAATCTGCGGTTTCAGTTCCCTCACTCGATCGATTCCAGCAGCTTGGCGCGGAGCGCCATGTGCGCGCTTTTGAGGCCGGCGAGGATGCCGTCTTCGAAGTTCCAGATGCCATTCTGAATCAGATCGGGAAAATCGTGCGGATTGCGGATGTCCTCGGTGGTGAGACCCGGATGAATCTGCCGCGCCATCTCGAGCACTTTGTCTCCCTGCTGCGCAATCATTTCGAGCATCAGGCGATCGACTAGTTGAAGCGTTTCGGGGGTCGCAGCCATGGCGGGAATCGTAGCCCTTTTCGCGACAGCTTCGCTACGAAGCGCGGCGCGGCGAAGGCGCTCGCTTCTGGCCCGCGGTGCGCTCTGTTAAACTAGCGGACACAGGCGGAAATAAGATGTCTAATGAATTGATCGTCCCCGACAAGTTTTTCCTGAATCGTTTTGGCATGAATCACGGCGCGCTCGAGCGGATTCTCGGCTCCGCACTCGAACGCAAAGCCGATTACGCCGATCTTTATTTCGAGTACCGCAGCGCCGAAGGACTCGGCCTCGAAGAATCGATGGTGAATCACACCAGCAAGAGCATCAGCCAGGGTGTCGGCGTGCGCGTCTGCGCGGAAGATCGCACCGGCTACGCCTACACCGACGAAGTGACGATCGATCGGATGCGCCTTGCGGCGGAGGCGGCGCGCGCGATCGCCGATCAGCGCGGCACGGTGCCGGCCGCGGTGCAGGTCGGCGCTCCGATGGCGCATCGCGCGCTGTACGACCTCGACAGCACGCCGCTCGACGTGCCGGTGCAGGACCGCGCGAAACTGCTTAACGAGATCGATCAGATGGTGCGGGCGTACGATCCGCGAATCAAGAATGTGATGGCGTCGTTCGCCTGCGAGCAGAAGATCGTGATGATCGTGAACAGCGACGGGCAGGTCGCCGCGGATATCCAGCCGTTATGCCGGTTGAACGTCACCGTGATCGCGGACGACGGCAAGAGCCGGCAGATCGGTACTCACGGCGGCGGCGGACGCGTCGAGTACAGTTATTTTTTCGAGAACGATCGATGGCGCGAGTACGCGCTGATGGCGGCGCGTCAGGCGCTCTTGAATCTTGACGCGGTCGATGCGCCGGCGGGCGAGATGGTTGTGGTGCTGGGCCCGGGATGGCCGGGAATTCTGCTGCATGAGGCGATTGGGCACGGACTCGAAGGCGATTTTAATCGCAAGGGTGTGTCGGCGTTTGCAAATCGAATCGGACAGAAAGTTGCGAGCGAACTTTGCACGGTGGTCGATGACGGCACGATTCCGAATCGGCGCGGCAGCCTGAATGTCGACGATGAGGGGACGCCGACCTCACGCACAGTGCTGATCGAGAAGGGAATCCTGCGCGGCTACCTGCAGGATCGGATGAATGCGCGGCTGATGAAGATGGTGCCGACCGGCAACGGCCGCCGCGAGAGTTTTGCGCATTCGCCGATGCCGCGGATGACCAACACCTTCATGCTGGCCGGCGATTCGACGCCGGAGGACGTGATCAAATCGGTCGATCGCGGTTTGTACGCAGTTAGTTTCGGCGGCGGACAGGTCGATATCACCAACGGCAAATTCGTTTTTTCAGCCAGCGAGGCTCATCTGATCGAAGGCGGCAAGGTGACGCGGCCGGTGAAGGGCGCGACGATTATCGGCAACGGGCCCGACGTGCTGACGCGCGTCTCGATGGTGGCGAACGATCTCGCGCTCGATGCGGGCGTGGGAACCTGCGGCAAGGACGGGCAATCGGTGCCGGTGGGCGTCGGTCTGCCGACGATCAGAATTGACGGCATAACGGTCGGCGGCACGCGCGCCTGACGGAGAATCGGGAAATCACGATGGCGACAGTGGATTTGGAACTCGCCAGTTGGGCGCTCGGCGAAGCTAAGAAAAAAGGCGCGACGGCTGCCGAAGTTCTATGCGTCAACGCGGAGTCATTGGCCGCTGGAGTCCGGCTGGGCCAGGTCGAGAAGCTCAAAAGTTCGCGCGAGCGCCGGCTCGGCCTGCGGGTTTTCTGCGGACAATCTTCGGCGACTTCTTCGACCGCCGAGCTCGAGCGCGATTCGCTCGCAGACTTCGTCGCGAACACCGTTGAACTCGCGCGCCTCTCTGCGGCGGATCCGTGGGCTGGGCTCCCTGATCCGGCGCTGCATCCAAAGACGTTTCCCGAATTGTCGCTCGCCGATCCGGATAGCGGAATCGTGTCGGCGGATCGCGCGCTCGAGCTGGCGCGAACAGCGGAGCAGGCCGCGCTGAAATTCGATCCGCGGATGAAAAATTCGGAAGGCGCGGAATTCAGTTCGGGCCGCTACCACGTGATGTTCGCCAACAGCCAGGGTTTCGCCGGCGAATATTCGGGGACGGCGTACTCGCTGGTCGTGCAGCCGATCGCGCAGGACGGCGACTCGATGCAGCAGGGGTTCTGGTACACGTCGAATCGGCGCTTCGGCAAACTTGAGGATGCGGAATCGGTCGGTATCACCGCGGCGAAGCGCGCGCTCAGAAGGCTCGGCGCGCGAAAGATCAAGACGACGCGGGCACCGATTGTTTTCGATCCGGACATGGCCGCGGGACTCATTCGCTCGATTATCGGCGCGGCGTCGGGACCGTCGCTTTACAAGGGCGCGTCGTTTCTGATCGGCCAGTTGGGCAAACAGATCGCGGCGTCGGGCGTGACGATTATCGACGACGCGCTGATTCCCGGCGGACTCGGCTCGAAGCCATTCGATGGCGAGGGTCTGCCGACGTCGCGGAAAAAAATCGTCGATAACGGCGTACTCGCGACGTACCTGCTCGATTGCTATTCGGCGCGCAAGCTCGGACTTGCGCCCACCGGCCACGCGTCGCGCTCGGTCGGCGACTCGCCCACGGTCTCGACCACCAATCTTTATCTCGAACCGGGGACGCATACGCCGGCCGAGATTATCAAGTCGGTGAAGCATGGCCTCTACCTGACCGAGACGATCGGCTTCGGCGTTAACCTGGTCACCGGCGACTACTCGCGCGGCGCGGGCGGGATGTGGATTGAAGACGGCGAGCTGGCCTATCCGGTCCAGGAGATCACGATCGCGGGCAATCTGAAAGAGATGATCGGCGGTATCGAGATGATCGGCAACGATCTGAACTGGCGATCGTCCACGGTCTCGCCCACGATCAAGATTGGCGAGATGACGATCGCGGGCGCTTAGGCGTCCGTGCCCTGATTAATTGATGGCTACAGCCCTTGACGCTCGCCGCGCCGTTAGATAACAAAGTGTAGGATTTATTTACAACTCACATCGACGCAGCCGCGAAAGGGGAAATGCGTATGAATTTGCAAGTCTCGGCGCAAGCCCAGGAGCGGCTGCTATCCAGGCTATCGGCGATGGGACTGCCGCGCGCGGCGTCCGCGGCGCTGCTGCAACGGCACATGGTCGTGCGGTATCCGAAGGGCGGCGAGCTGTTCACCAAGGGCTCGCCGGCCGACGTGGTGTTCGCGGTGCTGAGCGGCGTCGTCAAAGTGCACGGCTGCCGTCCGGGCAGCGACCCGGTGCTGATCGAGCTCGCGGGCCCCGGCGACCTGGTCGGCTACGCGGATTTTTTTGAAGCCGGCGGCGAGCGTTCGCAACTGTTCGACGCCACCGCGCTCAGCAATTGCTGCGTCGCGCTGTTCACCCGGCATCACATCATGGCGGTGCTGAAGACCCTCGAGCCCGACGCGCTGCTTAGTTTTGCGGAGGCGATCAACTCGATGTGGTCGGCGGTCGCGTACCGCTACGCGTCGTTTCTCGGCATGTCGCTGCGTCAGCGGCTCGAGGTCGTGCTCGCCGAACTGGCCGAACGCTTTGGCGTGCCGGATGCGCGCGGGACGCTGCTGCTGCCCGAGCTGGCGCAGGAAGAACTCGCGCAGATGATTGGCAGTTCGCGTCCGATGGTCAGCAAGCTGGTGACCGAGATGACGGAAAGCGGCATCCTGCTGAAGCAGGGCCGCCGACACATCCTGGTGACTCCGAAATCGTTCGCGAGCAGGCCCGCAGAACGAGAACCTAACGCTCGTCAGGCGGCGGACTCCGGCGAGCGGGTACGCGCGGATCGCCGCGCGATCCGCAGCGGCGGCGCGACAGCCGCGATCATCTGAATCGAAAGTGCTGGCGGCGTCGGACCAGCGCCGCCGCTTCCGTATCGATGTGACCTGGACAGTCAAGGCGTCGTCTTGCGGTTCGCTCGACTGCGTCCAATCCCTTCAGCTTCGCCTTCCCGCCGTAAGCGTCCCGGAGTGACTCATTCGCGGCCGCGCTTGAGTTTAGAGCGCGCGATGCGGGATAAGAGATCGAACGCGCATCAACACTGGCGGTCGCGCCGAGGCGAATCCCATGTTCAACGACATCAAGGTAATCGACGCCGACGGGCACGTGATGGAGCCCAACGAGCTGTACGATCAGTACCTCGAAGCGAAGTTCAAACCCGAACTTGAGGAGCTGAAGAAGGTCGCGGCGACGCGGCGCTCGAAATATTTCTTCGGCTATTTTCATCAGCTCAATACCGGGCGACCGCTCGGCGTCGCCGCGATCGACAAACCGCTGATGCGCAGCGGCCGCAAGCCGCATGGCGAGATGCCCGACATGCGCGGCGGCTTCGACCCGTCGATACGAATCAAGGACATGGATCGCGAGGGGATCGACATCGCAGTGTTGTTCGCGACGGTGGTGTCGAGTTTCTGCGCGCTCGAGAGCGTCGAGTTCGAGGTGGCGATGATCCGCGCGTATCATCGATGGCTCGCGGATTATTGCGCGGCGTATCCGAATCGGTTGAAGGGCGTCGCAGTGGTGCCGATGCGATCGCCGGAGCATGCCGCCGACGAGATTCGCCGCGCCGCGAAGGAACCGTGGTGCGTCGGCGTTTATCTGTCGTCGCACATGGAGGACAAACTGCTCGACCATCCCGCGTTTCATCCGATCTGGCAGGCTTGCGTCGATACCGATTTGCCCGCGTGCTTCCATGGCGGCACCGCGCGCCCGCCTTACGGAATCGGCACGTTCGAGATGGGCAGCAATCTTTTTATCCAGCACTCCGCGACCAATCCGTTCGAGGTGATGCGCGGGATTGCGGCGCTGATCGGCGGCGGCGTGCTCGATATTTTTCCGAAGCTGCGCGCCGCGTTCCTGGAAGCAGGCGCCGGCTGGCTGCCGTTCTGGATGGAGCGGCTCGACGAGCATTACGAGCTGATGCCCGAGTACGTTCCGTTTCTTCACCGCAAGCCATCGGATGTGATTCGCAGCGAGAATTTTTTCATCTCGTGCGATCCTGACGAGGAGACGCTGCCTTTCGTCGTGAGCACGGTCGGCGCGGAGCGCATCCTGTATGCGTCGGATTATCCGCATTTCGACGGGCGCTTCCCGCATACGGTGCGTCTGACGGCCGGCCGCGCTGAGTTCCCGCTCGATGTGCAGAAGAAAATCCTGCACGAGAATCCAGTGCGCCTTTACCCGAGGCTCAAGTAGCGCGGGATGAAGTTCCACAAGATCGCGGTCGGGCTGATGGCGGTCGTGCTGATGCTCGCGATCCCGCCATTTACGCGCGCGCAGGCAGCCAACGACGACGATGCCGAGATGTCGGAATCGGATAAGGCCGATGCCGTCGTCCGGCGCCATAAAAAGGAGATCAAGAAAATACCGCACGTCGCGAACGTCGAGGCGGATGAGACAGACAGCGGCGAGATCGTAATCAACGTCGAGGTCGATAAGCAGAAGAACGTCGATGAGGTCGCGCGCAAGGTTCCGTCGCGCATCGAGGGCTTCGCAGTCGATGTGATCGCCGAGGACGAAGAGGAAACTGTAAGCGATCGAGCGTTCTCATCGAGCTCCGATCCGTCAAGCGAGTTGAACCGTGGCGAGCTAAAAGCGGGCGAGAATGTCGTATCCGGCGCGACGAACCCCGACGCGCCGCCGAGACCGGCAGCATCGCGTTAAGACAGTTGCGCGGCGAACATCCATTCAAACCGCGCCAACTTGACTGCAATTCCAGCGGGTACTTATAGTTGAGCACTTGGACTCCACCGTTTTCGGCGGGTCGTGCTTCGAACGCCGAAACCCAATCCAGACCTAGGATTTCGCGCTGGTCCACCAATGAAGAGAAAGGAAGAAATGACCTTTTGGGAGAAGATTTATCTCCCCGAAATCCTGAAAGGCCTGGCCGTCACCAACTACCACTTTCTCCGGAATTTTGGGCTCCACACGGCCCATCTGTTCGGGCTCAAGAAGAGCGTCAACGCGACCTCGACGACCCAGTATCCCGAGGAACGCAAGCGTTATCCGGATAATTTTCGCGGCAGTCATCGCCTCACGCTGCGCGAGGACTCGTCGGTGCGATGCACCGCCTGCTTTCTCTGCGCGACCGCCTGCCCCGCGCAATGCATCTATATTGAAGCCGGCGAGTCGCCTGATCCTCAAATCGAAAAATACCCGCTGCGGTATGAAATCGACACGCTGCGATGTATCTACTGTGGACTCTGCGTCGAGGCATGCCCGTGCGACGCGATTCGGATGGATACCTACGTTCATCCGCGCATCTGGGGCTTCGACCGCCGCGACTTCGTCGAAACCAAGGAACAACTGATGCATCGGTCGCGCGTGCTCGCCGAGAAAGGCCGCGACGGCAACATGAACGAGATGCTCGAGTGGTACGCGGAGCAGAACGCCGAGGTCTATAATCCGCAGCGTCCTGAGCTTCGAACCTACACCAATCGCGACGTGCCGAAGCATTATGCGGAACCGGCGGAGACCGACGAACTGCCGGCTATCGATCGCCACCAGGAACGAACCGCCAAGTAGCCACGATGACTCGAGTCACAATCCTGCTGACGCTGGCGGGTCTCGCCGTGCTGTTTGTCGCCTACGCGCAAGGCGTTCACGCGATCCACGGCGGCAGCGTGATTACGCATATGTACTGGGCGACGGCGGCGATCTCGCTGGTGGCGCTGGCGAATTTTATCGCGGTGGCGCATCTCGCGCGGTCGGAGCGGATGATCCAGGAACTGCGCGCGTTGTGCGACAAGAACGGAATCGACTACGGTGAAGATTAGGCCGAACTTCAGTCGCGAGTTTTCGGCTATACTGAAAGAGCTTCGGCGACGCTGATCGATGTGCGCCCACAGTATCGACGGCCGCAAAGGTGACGCAATGACCCAGATAGAAGCCGCACGCAAAGGCATAATCACTCGCCAGATGACCGAGGTGGCAGAGGACGAGGGCCTCCCCGCCGAAGAAATTCGCGCGCTGGTCGCGACTGGCGAAGTCGTCATCCCGCACAACCATCATCACGAATTCCGCGCGATCGGAATCGGCAAGAATCTGCGCACCAAGGTCAACGCCAACATCGGCGCTTCGAATTTTCATCAACTGATCGAGGAAGAAGTCGAAAAACTTTACACCGCGGTCCGCTTCGGCTCCGACTCGGTGATGGATCTTTCGACCGGCGCCGACCTCGACAAGATTCGCGTCGAGATACTCTCGCGATGCCCGGTGATTCTCGGCACGGTGCCGATTTATCAGCTTGGTTCCGAGCGTTCGATCATGGAGATGGACGCGGAATTTTTCCTCGACGTGATCGAACGGCAGGCGCGCCAGGGCGTCGATTACATGACGCTGCATTGCGGCGTCACGCGCGAGAGCGTGAAGCGGCTGCGCGGGCACCATCGGATCGAAGGAATTGTGTCGCGCGGCGGCGCGATGCTGGCGGCGTGGATCGAGCGGACCGGCAACGAGAATCCGCTCTACGAGCACTTCGACGAAGTGTGCGCCGTGCTGCGCGAGCATGACGTGACGATCTCGCTGGGCGACGGCTTGCGTCCGGGTGCGACCGGCGATGCCACCGATCGCGGGCAGCTCGCGGAATTGCTGGTGCTAGGCGAGTTGACCGAACGGGCGCGCGCGCTGGGCGTGCAGGTGATGATCGAGGGTCCGGGGCACGTGCCGCTCGATCAGATCGAAGCCAACGTGAAACTCGAGAAGCGGGTTTGCGGCGGCGCTCCCTTCTATG
This sequence comes from Candidatus Binatus sp., assembly GCF_030646925.1. NCBI lineage: Bacteria > Candidatus Binatota > Binatia (SeqCode) > Binatales (SeqCode) > Binataceae (SeqCode) > Binatus (SeqCode) > Binatus sp. (SeqCode). Next base: position 102,413 of record NZ_JAUSKL010000107.1, read on the forward strand.
TGCTGGGTCCGCTGACTTGCGATGTCGCGCCCGGCTATGACCACATCACCGGTGCGATTGGCGGGGCGATCGCGTCGGCGGCGGGCACCGATTTTCTTTGCTACGTCACGCCGGCGGAGCATCTGCGATTGCCTGATATCGACGACGTGCGCGAGGGCGTGATCGCGACGCGAATCGCGGCGCACTCGGGCGACCTGGTCAAGGGCGTGCGCGGCGCAAAAGTCTGGAACGATCAGATGTCGCGTTATCGCAAGGCGCTCAATTGGGAAGGGATGTACGCGATGGCGATGGATCCCGACAAGGCGCGCCGCTACAAGGAAGAAAGCGAAGCGGCGGGCAGCAACGTTTGCACGATGTGCGGCTCGCTCTGCTCGATCAATATCGACAATGCGGCGCTGAAGTTCACCAAGAAGCGCGCGCTGGCGGAGGCGCCCGCTCATGCCGCCGGCTGAGGTGAACGGCAAACCGGATCCGGAAGCGCTCGAACTCGCGCTGCCGGATCAGAGCGGCGAAATTCGCAAGCTTGCGGATTTTCGCGGCCGCAACGTGATCGTCTATTTCTACCCGATGGACGACACGCCGGGATGCACCGTCGAGGCGAAGGAGTTTCGCGACTCGTTCGAGCAGTTCGAAGAGCTGGGCTGCGCGATCGTGGGCGTCAGCACTGATTCCGTCGCGCGTCATCGCGCGTTCGCAGACAAGCACGACTTCCCGTTTATCCTGCTGTCGGACGAGGGTGGCCGCCTCGCCGATGCGTTCGGCGTGCTGAAGGGCTCGCGCGCGGCGCGGACGACTTTCGTGTTCGATCGCGGCCTCCGGATGCGCACGACGTTTCGCGACGTGACGCCGCGCGGGCATGCGGCGCAAGTGCTCAATTTCGTCCGCACGCTGGTCGAATCTCATCGGATGCTCGGCGGCTGACGCCCCAATCGCGCGGCCTAGCACGGAGTCGCGCGATGGTTATAGTTGTATATTGAAACCGGCTACTCCGGCCGCGGATGGATAGATCTCTATGGCGAAATCCTCAAAAAATATTCTCGACGAAGCGCGCTCCTCGATTAAGCAAATCGATATCGATGAAGCGCGCCGGATGATCGAAAAGCCGGGCACCGTGCTGCTCGACGTGCGCGAAAGCGACGAGTGGCGGCAGGGGCATATTCCGCAGGCGGTCGGCATTCCGCGCGGATTCCTGGAGTTGCGAATCGAGGAAAAAGTCCCTGACCACAAGACGCCGGTGATTCTGCAGTGCGCGTCGGGCACGCGCTCGCTGCTGGCGGCGCGAACGCTGCGCGAACTCGGTTACGACAACGTTTACAATCTCACCGGCGGCTTCAACGCGTGGAAGGACCGCGGGCTGCCGTGGATCGCCGACCGCAATTTCACGCAGGACGAACTCACCCGCTACGCGCGTCATTTTGTGATTCCCGAAGTAGGCGAGAAGGGACAGGCCAAGCTGCTCGATTCGAAGGTGCTGCTGCTCGGCACGGGCGCGCTCGGCTCGCCGTCGGCGCTGTATCTCGCGGCGGCGGGCGTCGGCACGATTGGACTGGTGGATTTCGACGTCGTCGATATGTCGAATCTGCAGCGGCAGATAATCCATACGACGGAACGGGTCGGGATGCTCAAGACGGAATCGGCGCAGAAGCAAATCAACGCGCTCAATCCGGGCACCAAAGTGATTCGGCACGACGTGCGGCTCACGTCCGAGAACGCGATGGAGATCATCAAGGACTACGACGTCGTGGTGAACTGCGGCGACAATTTTCCGACGCGCTACCTGATCAACGACGCGTGCGTGTTCGCAAAGAAGCCGCTGGTCGATGGCGCGATCTACCGCTTCGAGGGCAACACCACGGTTTTCTACCCGGCCAAGGGCGGACCCTGCTATCGATGCCTCTATCCGGAGCCGGCGCCGCCTGACATGGCGCCCTCGTGCGCGGAGGCGGGCGTGCTCGGCGCGATTCCCGGACTGATCGGATCGATCGAAGCGCTCGAGGCGATCAAGCTGCTGATCGGCGCGGGGCATCCGCTGATCGGCAAGATGGTGTACTTCGACACGCTGTCGGACAAGGACTTCGTGCGAGTGCTGAAGATTCGCAAGGATCCGAAGTGCCCGGTCTGCAGCGAGCATCCGACGCAGACGACGCTGATCGATTACGAGGCGTTCTGCGGCCTCGCTCCGGCGAGCAACGGCGCATCGCATGCCGACGTCGGCGTCGCGCACGCGGCTGAGGGAGCATCGGCGCGCTAGCTCTGGTTTCTTGAGTCGAAAATCTGGTTTGATGGCGGCGGACGCTTATCACGGCGTTCGCCGCAGTTTTTTTGCCGCGGATTTCTTCGAGTTGCTCGGGAGCTAAACTGAATGGCGCTTGGACCATTTTACGTCGCGGATAAAATAAGGCATGGAGTCGGAATGAGAGGAGTCGCGTTGTTTATGCGCCACGGCGAGACCGCGTGGAATCGCGAAGGCCGCGTGATGGGCCGCGTTCCGATCGATCTCGATGAAGACGGCCGCGCACAGGTGGCGGCCTCGATTCCGTTCGCGAGGCTGATTGCGCCCGACTTGATCGTCACGAGTCCGTTGCCGCGCGCACGCCAATCGGCGGAGATCATCGCAAGCGGAGTCGGCGGCGTGCAGATAGTCGAAGAGGAGCAAATCGCGGAAGTTCAGTACGGGCGATGGGAGGGGATGGTGTACGACGACCTGATCGACGACCCCGACTATCGGCACTATCGCAAGCATTCGCTCGATACGCCGACGCCCGGCGGCGAGACGATCGCGCAGGTGCAATCGCGCGGAGTCGAGGCGGTGAATCGCGCGGTCGCGGCGCACGAGGGCCGACGCATCCTGTTCGTCTCGCACGGCGACATAATCCGCACGATTTTATGTCATTACATGGGAATGGAGCTGGCGAACTTTCGGCGCATCCGGGTGGACAACGCGACGTTCTCCGCGATTCAGATCATCGGCGACTTCGCCGAAATCAAATTTCTGAATCTGCTGCCGGACCCCGGGCGCGCTTTCGTCGCGCCGTTCGTATCGAAGAAGAGCAAGCCGGTTTAGGATCGCGCGATGCGATCGGCTCAGGGAATCGCGCTGCTGCCAGAAGGATCGTAGGAGGCTGATTCCGAGTGGCGCCCGCCGATTTCGATTCCTTTGCGCACGCGAACATCGGCGCTTGGATTGCCGGGAACGTCAACGCGCAGACTGCGATATCCGCCCGAAGCGGCATCCGGCGCGACGAATCCAACCGTGTACTGCTCGCGCAACTCGAGGCTGATACTCTCGCAGGCGCGCCGCAGCAACTCACCGTCGCCGACCTGCCTGACGATGTAAGTCTTGGCGCCGCTCTCAGTCGAAAGCTTTTGCAGCGTTTGCGCATCGACGCGATCGAGCTCCGTGCCGCCGACGATGAACGGCCCGACCGCGATCGACAGCCCCGACGCGTTGGGATCGCCGATTCCGATCGAATACACCAGCACGCCCATCCGCCGCGCCTGCGCGACGACTGCTTCGACCGAGGCTGAGCTCGAATTGTCCATTCCGTCGGTCACCACGAGCAGAGCTTTCTTGTCGTAGCGCCCGTGCTGGACCATCTGCAGGCCCTGCATGATCACGTCGAACAGCGCGGTCTGTCCGTAGGCATGCAGCAGCGCAAGCCGGCGCATTACGAGGTCGTGATTGATCGTGAACGGCTGCAGCAGAAACGGCTTGCTCGAGAACGCAAACAGAAAGATGTCATCCTTGTCGTTCAGATTGCGGATGAACTGCGCGATTGCCGCGCGCGCCTGCACGATCTTGGGCGTCATGCTGCCCGATGTATCGACCAGAATCCCAATCGAGACCGGAGTGTTCAGATCCTGGCGAAAAAACTGGATCGGGCGCTGCTGGCCGTCCATGTAGAGCTTGAAGTCGTCCTTCTGGAGCCCGGTTACGTAGGTGCCGTTGGGATCGGTGACGGTGACCGTGACCTGCGCATAGCCCGGCTGTTCGCGCAATTGCCGCGACGGGATGACGAGTTCCTGCCCGCCTTGCGGAACCTGCGGCGGGATGTTGAGCGCGCCGCCCTGTTGCTGCTGCTGGCGCGGTACCGCCGGCAGTTCGAGCGTGGAACTTTGCTGATTCTGATTGGCGGGGATTTGCTGGCGCGGCGGCGGCACGCTGCCCTGCTGCTGCGCATTCGCCGGCATCGACGCCGCGATAAATATCGTGAGCATCGCCGCAAAAATCGCGACTACCCTCGAGCTGTGCCGCGCGTGATTGCTTGATTTTGTCATCGGATGCGAACCCGCCGAAAGCGCTCCTTCTCAATGATCCTATTTGCCCCCGCTTTGGGCAAGCTGGTCATTTTCCGGCGCTCTCGGGACAGTCCGAGTCTTCACATATGATTGGACGAATTCGCGACCCTGATGTTTCAGAATTTCAGCCCGCAACGTTGAAACAATTCGACGCGCGGCCTAGCATTACCGCAATCCTGCACCCAACCGATGAGCCAACCGCCAAAAATCGATCCCCTCGCGCCCGCTGCTCAACGCGATACCGCGCTCACGATGGATAGCGCCGGGTTGGTGATCGAGTGGAGCGACGATGCCGAAGCGATTTTCGGCTGGAGCAGCGCCGACGCGATCGGCCGCCGGCTCTCCGAATTGATCATTCCTGAGCGCCTTCGCTCGATGCATGAAGCGGGATTGAAGCGGTTCATGGCCGGCGGACCGGGCACGGTGCTGAATCGCGCGATCGAGATTGCGGCGATCGACCGCGACGGCCGCGAGTTTACGGTCGAGGTCCATATCACTCCTGAAAAGACTGCTCACGAGCTTAGGTTCGCGACGTCGGTGCGCAAGCTTTAGCGACCCGCGCGAATCCATCGAGGCGGGCTCTGCCGCACAATCGACCGAGCGACGGCGATTTATTGTTTTGGCGCCGATTTCAGCCTAAGTTGAAAAATCGGCCCATCGTCACAGCCTGCCCGCGGCGAACCGGCAAAGCGAGGATCAATGATGAAGTTCGGAATATTCATGGCGCCGTTCCATCGCGTCGGCGAAAATCCGACGCTGTGTTTCGAGCGCGACATGCAACTGATCGAATGGCTCGACGATCTCGGCTACGAAGAGGCGTTCATCGGCGAGCATCATTCGTCGGGCTGGGAAACGATCTCGTCGCCGGAGATTTTCATGGCGGTGGCGGCGGCGCGCACGCGCCGAATCATGCTGGGCTCGGGCGTCGTGAGCATCCCGTATCATCATCCGTTTCACGTCGCGAACCGGTTCGCGCTGCTCGACCATCTGACGCGCGGGCGCGTGATGCTCGGCTGCGGTCCGGGAGCGTTGGCCGGCGATGCGCGGATGCTGGGGATCCAGACGACGACGCAGCGCAAACGGATGGTCGAAGGCGTCAAGGCGATCATCCGGCTGTTCACCGAGGAAGGAAAAATTTCAATCGACGGCTCGTACTTCAAACTCGTCGATGCGCACTTGCAGGTGAAACCGTTTCAGCAGCCGCACATGCCGATCTTCGTCGCGAGCACGATCTCGCCGTCGGGGATGGTCGCGGCGGGAGAGTTGGGGGTTGGCGTGCTCTCGGTCGCATCTTACGCGCCGAGTGGACTCGACGATCTGGTCAGGCGCTGGGCGATGGCCGAGGAGACCGCCGCCGAACACGGCAAATCAGTCGATCGGAAGAACTGGCGGCTGGTGTTTCCGATTCATCTGGCGGAGACGCGCGAGGAAGCGCTGAACGATATTCGCGCCGGCGCGAACCGCTGGATTCACGAATACTTCATCTCGACGCTGGGCGCGCGCTTGCAGTTCGAAGAATATCCCGGCCAGCCGGTCGAGGAGATGACGGTCGATCGCATGGTTGCGCGCGGCGGCACGATCATCGGCACGCCGGACGACGCGATCGCAAAAATCAAGGAACTGCAGCAGGCGACCGGCGGCTTCGGCGGCCTCCTGGGCTTGGCGCATGAGTGGACCACCCGCGAGAAGACGTTGCGCTCATACGAGCTGTTCGCCAGATACGTTGCGCCGCAGTTTCAGGGTCCGGTCGCGAGCCAGGTGCAGTACTCGAACGAGTGGGCGCGGGAGCATCGCGACGAGTTGTTTTCCAATGCGGTCGCGGGAGTGCTCACCGCGATGCAGGAGTACGCGCAAGGCAAAATCGAAAAGGGCGAGCCGGTGCCCGAGATGCTGACGATGCCGCCGACTCGAATCCGTCCGTAAACTCGCGGTCGAAGTCTGGATCGCGGGTCGAGGCACTCGGTGGAGCTTTTGATTCGTTCCACGCGACCTTGCTGGGCTGATTAGACATTACTTATCCGGGATGAAACAACGAGTGGTACAGATGACCGCCCTCGATCAGGCGATTGTCGGCCATCTTCGCCGGAGTATGGAAGCGCGGGTTGTATCCAGCACCGCCAGCGCTGCACGGTTTACATCGACTATCTCTCTGAAGTCTCTGAGTTGTCCTTTGATCCCGGCTGCATGAAGCGTCGCCAGCAGGGCCGCCGCTGAGGTCAGCAAAGTATTGTGAGCCTGGACTGTTTCATCGTACGTGCCGAGAGATGCGCCAGCGCACTGTCCACGAAGGCAATGCAAGTAGTGGCGGAAGGCCGCTTGCTCCGTGAAACCTGAGGAT
>NZ_JAUSKL010000108.1 GCF_030646925.1 Candidatus Binatus sp.
CGCCTGCATGCAAGATTTGCATCCGATACATAGATTCGGATCGAAATCCACAATTCCGTCGGCGCGAGTATAGAGCGAGCGGGTCGGACAAATCTCGACGCACGGCGCGTCGTCGCAATGGTTGCAGCGCATCACGCCGAAGTGCCGGCTGACGTCGGGGAACTCGCCCTTCTCGATATATTTGACCCAGGTGCGGAACACGCCAAGCGGAACGTTGTGCTCCTCTTTGCACGCGACCGTGCAGGCGTGGCATCCGATACAAAGATCCTGGTCGATGACGAATCCGTAGCGCATGATGGGGCGTCAACGAGGATTGTTCCCCGCCGGAGATGCGCAGGTATGGCGGAGAGGATCTTTGAGCTTCGTGAACAGTCTCATGCGTAACCCGACAAATCTCGTGTTGAATTCGATTATGCTGACGTGGCTTCAGACAGTAGGTCTACGTTCGCTATTTCTCGCGTGCGCCCGCACGCTCTGAATCGGCGTCCCGACTTTCATTACGGCCAAACCCAAAAGCTTCGGGGCTGCCTTCTCCGCCGAGGCCGAAGATGGTTTTCCCGGCGGCGGTCAGGATGAGGTCGAGGTTTTCGTGGTGGCAGTAAAACTGCCAATCGCGCATCATGCGCGAAACCGGACCCGGCTCCATGTAGATCGACGAGCCGCAGCTGGCCTGGACCAGTTCGACCACCCGCTGCACCGCGGTCTGCGAATATGCCCGCAGCATCCGGCTGTAATCGAATGCCTGCGGATAACGGCGCGTCCGATATAGCTCGGAAGTCTCGGCCAACAGCAATTCCGCCGTCACCAGCATCACCTTGGCTTCGGCCATGTGGTGCTGGATGAAGGGATCGGAGGTGCGGCGGCGTTCGCGCAGATAATTGATTGCGTAATCGAACAAGTGTGCGCCTACCCCCTGGAAGTTCGAGGAGAACTGGGGCAGATAGCGCGCCTGCACTTGCGACGACCAGTAAGAACCCGGTGGCCCGATGACCGCGTCGTCGGCGACGGACACGCGGTCGAAGTTGACCTGGTGACTGACGGTCGCACGCATCCCGGTGGCCTGATCCCACCATCGCGGCTGGACGCTAACACCCGGGCCTTCGCAATCGACCATGCACAGGAGGAGTTGGCTCATCGGGTTAGCAACATTGTCGGGAAATGCGAATACGATCGCGAATTTAGCCGCGCCGGCATTGGTCGAGTAAAACTTGCGTCCGCTGAGTTCCCATCCGCCACTGACTCGATGAGCGACCGTGAATGCGGGACGTTCGCCGACTGTAGGCCGCCCGTTCTGCTCGGATCCCCAGCCGCCGAAAATCGCGCCCGATTCGGCCACCGGGCGCAGGAAGCGTTCTTTCTGCTCGGTTGTGCCGAGTAGCGCGACCGTATGGGTCATATTGGTGTGGACCTGCTGGCTGTGACAACTCGCGCTATCAGCACCGGCCAGCGCGCGGGTCACCAGCCAAACCGGCAGTGGGTCGTCGGTATCCGGGCCGATTCCGAGTCCGCCGAGCGCGCTCGGAACGCACATCGCGTCAAGCTTCGCGCGATGCAGCGCGCTGAAAAGTTCGTCTGGAAAGCGGTTTTCCCGGTCCCATGTCTCGGCATTTGGCGCGACCACTTCTGCCGCGATTTGTTCCGCAGTTTTGACCAGACGGAGCGAGGCCGGGGAGAGTTTTTCCTTGAGCATCAATGTTCCCGCGACCTCTCGAGCGAGGTATTCAGCGCCTCTGTCTGACGGAGCTTTTCAGCCGGTGCGTCGTCAAGCCTGATGCCTGCGCGCTTGAGCAGCGGCAGCACATGCTCGGCGAAGTAGGTGAGATCGCTCAAGTAGTTATGAAACACCAGGCTCACGCAATCGAGCCCATTTTCCTTGAACTCCACAAGTCGGGCCGCGACCTGCCGCGGATTTCCGATTACGCGGATCCCGCCCCATATTGCGCCGCTGCGATCGATCGCGCGCTCGGCCTTGTCCACGAATGCCTTGGAGCCTTTGGGATCGACCAAGCCCTTGCCCGGCGAATGCATCGCTTCAATTACCTCCAGGTCGGCCCGGTCGCAGATCTGCTCGAACGCCCGGCGCGCGTCGGCCTCGGTGTCACGGCATATCACGTACACATTGCTTGCGACCTTGAGATCCTTTCCGTAGCGGCGGCCGAAGCCCTTGACGCGCTCGATTCCGGCGCGCATGTCTCGCGAGCCGGTGAGGTCTTGTTCTCCGCCGGCCGAGGTGAAGACCCAATCGCAATGGCGCGCGGCGAAATCAAGTCCCGCGTCGGAGACGCCCGCGTTCACCATGATAGGCAACCGCGCGGGCTTGGGACTCATCCAAGCCGCTTCAGTCTTTAAGAACTTGCCCTCGAAGGTGACCGGCTCGGGATCGCTCCAGATCCGCTTTACGAGGGTCACGAACTCGTCCGACATCGCGTAGCGCTCGTCATGATCGCGCCACGGGACACCGAAATGACGCGCGTTGAGTTCCGAGATTCCCGCGACGAAGTTGGGACCCCATCTCCCTTCGCTGATCCAGTCGAGCGTTGCGCCGATCTTCGCGAAGAACAGCGGATGCACGCACTGGTATGCGGTGTGGATGGTGGAGATGAGCAGCAGCCGTTTGGTGATTGGGGCGAGAGCGGCCGCAACCGCGGTGGCATCGAGTGCGTCGGCGCGCGCTCGGCCGTAGCCGCCATAACCGCCCTTGGTATAATAGCCGTTGCCCATGAACACGTAGTCGAGCCCGAGCCGATCAGCGAGTTGCGCCACCGATGCCAAAAAACTCCATTCAATGTTGGTCTCGGTCGGCTCGAACGAGGCGGTCCATGCTCCCTGGCCCTGAGGAAACATCAGGCCGAGAATCAGCGGCTCGCGTTCGATCATCTCACGTGATGGCACTGCGTGGTCCTCTTGTTCCCTACCGCCATTAAGCTAAACCGGTACCAACGTCAAGACTTCAGTACCGTTCGACAAGCCGTCGAGCGGAGTGCAAACGCCGACAGAGAGTTCCGATCCGCCTGCGCCTGACCCGCTATCGTGAAGCGGCGGGTTTTTTCAAGCCGATGTGTAACCAGAACCGAGATTAAGCCCGAATTCCTCTCCCCACTCGCAGGGCAGGTCGATCAGCGTGCCGCCTTCGGTCACGGAGCCGAGAATGTGGAGCGCCTCGAGCAGGATTCGGCGCTGCGTCACTTTGTCAAACGGATGCCCGAACGGATTGCCCATCGGAAAATTCACGAACGCCGTGCGCGGCGCTCTAACCTGCGAGCTCAAATCGCGGCCGGTCGAGACGAGCACGGTTGAAACTCCGGCCTCTTCGATCGCGCGCGCTGCCAGACCAACGGTCTGGTGATCCAGCGGTCAGCCAGGGACCATGACCACCGCATCGACTGCCTCTTCCGCGAGCCGCCGGGCAAGCGCTGGCGCGGCCTGTGTCATCACCGCGGTCCGGATGTAAGTTCTGCCCATGAAGCCGCTGTAGTGATGCGGCGCGACGGAGCCGACGACGCCCTCAGCGGCAAGCTCGCGCAGGCGGTCGAGCGGAAAGATGCAATTGATGTCGCGATCGGCGTCGCCATGGTTGTAGTAGTCGTCGTGAATCTGAAAATGCGCGGAGGCAGTCTCAGCCGGAATCGCGTCGACGCGCAGATCGTTGCGCGCCAGCGGGTCGAACGGCGGCGCATCCTTGCGTGACACCCCGCCCGAGGTCAACAGCGCGACCCGGCATTGGTTAAGCGGCTTTCGCAGCGGCGTCAGCGGCGCGGTTTCATACACCGACCACTGGTACGGCGGAAATCCCTGGTTTCGGTAAAACGCGTTCAGGCGGTCAACATAGGCAATCGGTTTCATTTCTGAAAACCTCCGGCGGTTAATCCGTGGCGCTTCTCGTAAACCATTGCAAAGAGCGCGGGCGCGGGGTACTGATCG